>JBDLJS010000041.1:0-34104 GCA_039714235.1 Bacteroidota bacterium
ATATTCCGGGCGCCAAATCGATTGCCGAAGACCTTAGCAAACGGTTTGTAAAAGCCAAAAACGAAAAAGACGAAGAAAATGGGGCTGGTTAACCTGGCCACTTATCTGTCTTTCATTAAGTTTAATAGTTAATTAAGGGTGCACACAGGTGCATCCTTTTTTTTAGAAAAAAACAGCTGCCCGTAATGAGCAGCTATTTTCATGGTTGGCTATTTTCTAACAGGCAATATGCCTTCGCCTTTTATAACAATATCGTGTTTGCATAAACTGTTATGCCGTAAATTAAAAAGCTGGTTGAATACAGTATTTGGGTCTGAAATTTCATGCAAATTACGAATAAATAGGACAAGACTGCATATAAATTGGTTAAATATTTTCGATATCGCTGCTGTCGCAACTTCATTAACAAGGCAGAGATATACGACCATGACAAAAACATACTCCCTACATTAATATAATCTGATTTCATTAAATTTAAGGCCTGTTTCAAATAACAATCGGTATAACCAGTTGTTTAATACAAAATATTTATGGGTAAATCGAAATCAGGAGCAGGGGTATTTCAACGAATGTTAAACTGGACAGAACGGGCAGGAAATGCTTTACCGCACCCTGCCACGCTGTTTGCCCTGTTTGCCCTGGCAGCCCTGGCGTTGTCGGCTGTTGGGCATGCATTGGGGTGGGAGGTAATACACCCGGGCACAAAAGAAATTGTAAAACCGGTTAACCTTTTATCGCAGGAAGGTATTCATCGCATCCTGCTCGAAATGGTAGATAATTTTACAGGATTTGCCCCACTGGGAATTGTACTGGTGGCTATGCTGGGTATAGCTATTGCCGAACAAAGCGGGCTTATTAGTGCTGGTATCCGGTTGCTGGTACTTAATTCGCCGCGGCATTTGCTCACCTTTGTTCTTGTTTTTACAGGAATAATGTCGAATGTTGCATCCGATGTGGGATATGTTCTGTTAATACCTCTTGCCGGTGTTATTTTTGTAGCTGTAGGGCGACATCCAGTGGCCGGAATGGCAGCGGCATTTGCAGGTGTTTCAGGCGGATTTAGTGCAAACCTGATATTGGGTACTGTAGATCCGTTGCTTGCAGGATTGTCGCAGGAGGCAGCAAACATAATCGATCCATCCTACATGGTAAACCCTACTGCCAATTACTATTTTATGGTAGCTTCTACTTTTATTATTGCTTTTGCCGGCACTTTTGTCACCGATAAAATTGTGGAGCCCAGGCTGGGAAAATATTCAGGGAAGGGAGCAGAAGATGACGGGTCATTCGGGAAGCTTTCTAAAAAGGAGAAAAAAGGATTATTAATGGCTTTGTTCGTGCTGTTGGCTATTGTAATTATAACCCTTGCAGGACTCATTCCTGAAAATGGTTTTTTCAGAGGCCGCGATGGGGGATTGCTTGGATCTCCGCTTATTCGCGGGGTGGTAGCCATGTTGTTTATAACAGCCGGAGCAATGGGGCTTGCTTATGGTTTTACTGCCGGTACATTTAAAAACGATACCGATGTGATGCAAGGCATGGCCAACTCAATGAAAACACTGGCTACCTATATTGTACTGGTATTTTTTGCTGCCCAGTTTGTTGCATTTTTTAAATGGAGTAACCTCGGAATAATTATGGCAGTTAAAGGGGCCAATCTGCTTATGTCTGCCAATATCGGACAAATCCCGCTGATGATCCTTTTCATCCTGTTTGCAGCTACTATTAATATGCTTATGGGAAGTGCATCGGCCAAATGGGCTATCCTTGCCCCCATTTTTATTCCCATGTTTATGATTTTGGGGTATTCGCCCGAATTGTCGCAGGCAGTGTACCGTATTGGCGACAGCGTTACCAATGTTATCTCGCCTATGATGAGCTTTTTTGTGCTGATTATTGCGTTTGTGCAAAAATATGAGCCCAAAGCCGGTATCGGTACCATAATTGCCACCATGGTGCCTTATTCTGTTGTTTTCTTTTTATTGTGGAGCATACTTCTGATAGTCTGGCTGCTGCTGGGCATTCCGCTGGGCCCCGGTGCAGAAATCCATTATACATTGCCCAATTAAAATTGAATAGGCCTGACTATTGTTTTTTATAATCCGTTGGATAAACAGGTTAGTGAAAATACGTTTTTGACTAACTCCGTGCTTTAGCTCGGTGACGTGACGACCACCACTGCACTGGGCTTTAGCCCTTAATATCACCACTTTGGGCTAAAGCCCATTTCCCCTGACTTCCTTAAATCTCCGGCATAAATGCCGGAGTTAGTCATTTTAACACAGCCTGTAAATTTAATGGTAAAGGATAAGATATTTTTTTGTCTGATTGGTTTTGGGTTACCCGAATGTTGATTTTCGGTAACCAAAATCACCAACCAACTGCGATAATAAATATTTCTTTGCGCAAATTTTGATAATGACTGATTTTCTTAAAAAATACAAATGGAAAATAGCGGGGGTAATTGTTGGCGCCATAGCCGGTTATGCCTACTATTATTACATTGGGTGTAACTCGGGCACGTGCCCCATTCAGTCGCACTGGCACACCAGCACTCTGTACGGTGCAGCGATAGGTTATTTTTTGGCCAACGGGCCAAAAAAAGAAAAGAAGTCGGGTGATAAAAAAGAACAAATCAGGAGCACAGATAAATAGGAGAACGGGATGTTGAAGATTAATGGATTTGAAAATCGTTATCCGCAAAACCACACTTACCTTAAAGGTACAGTGTTACAGAAGTCGCTTTTGGAAGCCCTGTCCATTGAAAAAATGAATTGTACAAATGGTGACGAATAAGTCATGTTGTACATTAGGAGCTTTCGATATCAATTTAAAAATTAAGTTCGGTAAAACCAGATTATGAATGCCATTTGTATTTTTTTACGGATGGCATTCTTTACTCCCGCATATTAAGGATAACTTAAGATTTCAGATAAAATAGTTTTATTATAAATTTATTTATAAGCAAGTTTTCCCTGCCGGGGGCCTTCATCTTTGCCTTAATGCAAAGACGAAGCAGAAAAATCAAGGCTGCTTTTGTTCTTCGTACTTAATCTTCATAAAGCCTAACTTCGGGCGGGTGATCTCCTCATTTCTTCGGAGCTTCCCGCTCTCACTAAGGCTTTGTTTTGATGAAGCACTCGATCAAAAGAGGCCGGTCCACTCATCAACCACCCAGGTTTGCGATGGCTCACGCGTTGAAAAACAATCCTAAAAAAAAGAGAATAACCTTTGTGCGGGCGTGTCAAAAATCCGTCAATCGGGCTAAGCCGCAACTTTGAAAAAACGCAAAGGTTATTTTTGACATGATTCTTTTTGTTTCGTTTTTCTCATCAAGGAGAAAAATGAAAGCCCGTCCGGCAGGACAAAGCAACATTATTACTTTGTTAAGCACAGTTGGAAACCCCATTTGAACCAATGGACCTATTCAATATTTGTATAAAAGTCACCCTGAAAATAGTTCCGCATGACCCAAATTACAAATCTTACAACTGTAATTTATTGATAGTCAGTAGTGCGATTCCTGAACATCGTCGTTGCGCACAAAACAGGGAAACAGTGCATTTGGAGCTTTCGAAATCAAACTCAATTAGTTTGGTAAAACCAGATTGTGAATGCCATTTGTGTTTTTTATACAGATGGCATTCCTTTTATAACATCATCCTTACTTTATTCAAAGCCACAATAAATGTATCAATCTCTTCCTTGGTGTTGTACATACCAAATGAAATACGGATGCACCCCTGAATTCCGTAATGCTGCATAACCGTGTCGGCACAAAGATGTCCGGTGCGGGTGGCAATTCCCATTTTGTCGAGCAGCATCCCCAAATCGTACGAATGAACTCCTTCAATATTGAATGAAATTACGCTCGATTTTTCGGGGGCTTCACCATAAATTTTTAATCCGTCAATCTCTTTTAGTTTCGAAGTAGCATATTCAAGCAAACGGTGCTCCCATTCAGCAATATTTTCAATGCCGGTTTCAATCAATAATTCGATGGCAGCGCCAAAAGCTATTACTCCGGTAATGTTTGGTGTACCTGCCTCGAATTTGTATGGCAATTCGTTAAAAGTTGTACCGTCAAACGAAACTTCCGAAATCATTTCGCCACCTCCCTGGTAGGGTGGTATTTCGTTCAGCCATTTTTCTTTGCCGTACAAAATACCAACGCTATTTGGCCCGTACATTTTGTGGGCTGAAAAGGCGTAAAAATCAACACCGGTTTTTTGTACATCTACTTTTAAGTGTTGAACCGCCTGTGCCCCGTCGACAAAAACGGCAACATTGTTTTGGTGGGCAATTTTTGTTATTTCAGCAATCGGGTTTATGGTTCCAAGAACATTTGACACATGTGCAACGGCTATAAGCTTTGTCTTTTCTGAAATAAGTTCTGAAAGTTTTTCAACCTGTAAAACACCTGAATCATTAAAAGGCAGTTTTACCACTTTTGCACCTTTCCGCTCAGCCACTAGTTGCCATGGAACGATATTGGAATGGTGCTCCATTTCCGAAACAATTATTTCATCACCTTTATTGATGAATTTCTCGCCAAACGAACTGGCCATCAGGTTAATGCTTTCGGTTGTTCCTTTGGTGAAAATTATTTCTTTACGCGAGCCTGCATTAATGAATGCCTGTACTTTATCTCGCACCTCTTCGAACTCAATGGTAGCCTTGTCGGCCATAAAATGCGCTGCCCGGTGAATATTTCCGTAATAATCGTTGTACAGTTGTTCTGCTTTCATCAGAACCTGCACCGGTTTTTGCGCTGAGGCAGCGCTGTCGAGGTAAACCAGTGGTTTGTTATAAACCTTTTGGTGAAGAATAGGGAAGTATTCTCTTATTTTTTGAATGTCGTAATTCATGATTCTTTTTACAAATTGATAATGTCCTGTACTTTTGGTGCAGGGTTATTATTTCAAATCTTACAGGGTAAACGCCCTGTAATGTTTTTTCTTTGGTTCCTCCCCTTGGGGGAGGTTAGGAGGGGCTTTTAACATTCGCAATTATACGCACAATTATGGCAACGGGCAACTTCCCCTTTCAGGCGTTTATCAACCAGCTCGTCAATCCTGTCGCGTAATGGTTCAAGTTTTATCTCTTTTACCACCTCATGTGCAAATGCGTTCATCATCATCAGGCGTGCTTTGTCTTCGTCAATTCCCCTTGCGCGCAGGTAAAACAGTGCTTCCTCATCAATTTGTCCAACTGTTGCCCCATGGCTGCATTTTACATCATCCGCGTCAATAATAAGTTGCGGTTTGGTTTGCATATTTGCTGTGTCGGTAAGCAACAAATTGTTGTTCCGCTGAAAAGCATTAGTTTGCTGTGCATCGCGAACCACGTGTATCCTCCCTGCAAATGCTCCCGAAGAATATTCGTCGAGCACATTTTTATAAACCTGGTTGCTCTCGCAATGTGGTTTTGCATGAATTACCCGGGTGAAGTTATCAACATGTTGTTTTTTATCCATAAAAGCCATCCCATACAAATTGGCTTCGGCATTTTCACCATTTAGAATAAATTCCAGGTTATTTCTGATTAATCCTCCATGTAATGAGATAGCATGTGTAGTAACCCTGGAATCTCTTTGTTGTTCAATAAAAACCGAGTTCAGGTTTGTGGCGTTGTTATGCTGATTCTGTAAAGTGCAAAATTCAAGAGAGGCATTGTTGCCTACAAAAATTTCAGTAACCGTATTGCTGAGATATTCATTCAGGTTCAGCGTATGGTCACAAATCAGTACCTGTATTTTTGCTCCGTCTTCAACCAAAATAAAGTTGCGTTGTGTTGTATAGCTGTCTTTTTCGCTTTTTAGCAGATTGATTATCTGAACAGGATGCTCAACCACAATATTTTTGGGCACATACATAAAAAATCCGTCTTTGGCAAAAGCTGTGTTTAGTGCAACCAGCGGGTCGTCACCGGTTTTTGCCAGGATTCCGTATTTCTCCAGCAGTTCCGGATGTTTTTTTGAAATATTTTCCAGGCTGTCGAGGATTACTCCTTCCGGAAGTTTGCCGTTTTCGCTGCTTTTTTTGTTAAACCACCCGTTATAAGTCAAAGCAAGGGTAGTGTTCAATTGCGGAACATCACAACTGAAAACTTCTCCCATATCTGCCTTCAAATCCTGTTTCTGATGTATAAAACTGAAGTTGGGTAAAAAGGCAGGCTGGAGGTTGGTGTATTTGTAGTTTTCGTTTTTCCGCGTAGGAATACCCTGCAGCACAAAATCCTGAAGTGCTTTAGTCCTTTTCTCGTTCAGGATTTCAGAAGAGCCATCGAACAGCTTTTCTTTTACCTCGTTGTAATGTGCGGTATATTTTAGCGACGAATCTGTTTTTTCAACTAAAACGCTCATATTGATTTCCTAATTTCCGTTTTCTGACTTAATCCAGTCGTAACCTTTCTCTTCCAACTCCAGCGCCAGCTCTTTGCCTGCTGTTTTTACAATTTTCCCTTTGTAAAGAATATGTACAAAATCGGGCACAATATAATCGAGCAGACGCTGATAGTGGGTAACAACAATGGTTGAGTTCTCGGGTGTTTTAAGTGCATTTACTCCGTTTGCAACGGTTTTAAGTGCATCAATGTCCAGTCCGGAATCAGTTTCGTCGAGAATAGCAAGTTTGGGCTCAAGCAATGCCATCTGGAAAATTTCGTTTTTCTTTTTTTCACCTCCCGAGAATCCTTCGTTAACCGAGCGGTTGGTCAACTTTGTGTGCATATCGACCAAATCCATCTTCTCTCGCATCAATTTCAGGAATTCTCCTGCCGTAAGTTCTTTCAATCCTTTATATTTACGATGCTCGTTAACTGATGATTTCAGGAAATTAACCATTGGCACCCCCGGAATTTCAACCGGGTACTGAAAGCTTAAAAACAGGCCTTCTTTTGCACGCACTTCCGGCGACTTGTCCAGCAGGTTTTCGTCAAAGTAAGTAACTTCTCCGTTTGTAATTTCATAATCATCTTTTCCGGCCAGAATATTGGCCAGAGTACTTTTCCCCGAACCGTTTGGCCCCATTATAGCATGTACTTCGCCAGGTTTAACTTCCAGGTTGATTCCTTTCAGGATTTCCATCCCCTCAACGGAAACATATAAATCTTTTATTTGTAACATATAGCCCCCTCCAACTCCCCCAAGGGGGAGAGTTTAGAGGCCCCCTCTAACTCCCCCAGAGGGGGAGGAAAGTGAGCCTATAATTTTTATTTATTTTATTTTTATTCAATTTAAACTTTAATTGTGCCGCATCCCTAACTCCTCCCCTTGGGGGAGGTCGGGAGGGACTTTTACCCTACACTGCCTTCAAGGCTAATTTGCAACAACTTTTGCGCTTCAACGGCAAACTCCATCGGTAATTTATTCAGCACCTCTTTGGCGTAGCCGTTTACAATCATACCGATTGCTGTTTCGGTATCTATACCGCGCTGGTTGCAGTAAAAAATCTGGTCTTCACCAATTTTCGAGGTTGTAGCTTCGTGTTCTACAACCGACGATTTATTGCCCACCTCGATATACGGGAAAGTGTGTGCCCCGCATGTATCGTTTAGCAATAGCGAATCGCACTGCGAGAAGTTCCTCGAATTTTTAGCTTTTGGCATTACTTTTACGAGCCCCCGGTACGAGTTCTCGCTTTTACCTGCCGAGATACCTTTTGAAACAATGGTAGATTTTGTGTTTTTACCAATGTGAATCATTTTCGAGCCGGTGTCGGCCTGCTGGTGGTTATTGGTAACTGCTACTGAATTAAATTCGCCAACTGAATTATCACCAAGCAAAATACAACTTGGGTATTTCCAGGTAATTGCCGAACCGGTTTCAACCTGTGTCCAGCTTATTTTCGACGATTCGCCACGGCAAATACCTCTTTTGGTTACAAAATTGTAAATACCGCCTATCCCGTCTTTATTTCCCGGGTACCAGTTTTGTACCGTTGAATATTTTACTTCTGCCCTGTTTTCTGTAATAATCTCCACAACAGCTGCATGCAACTGGTTTTCGTCGCGTTGTGGTGCTGTACACCCTTCGAGGTAACTTACGTAACTGTCGTCATCGGCAACAATTAAT
This sequence comes from Bacteroidota bacterium, assembly GCA_039714235.1. Classification (GTDB taxonomy): domain Bacteria; phylum Bacteroidota; class Bacteroidia; order Bacteroidales; family Prolixibacteraceae; genus Draconibacterium. The sequence goes on from JBDLJS010000041.1 coordinate 8,075, forward strand.
GTACGCTCAAACTGACCTGTATTTGCTGCGTTAATCCGGAAATAGGTTGATAACTCCATGGGGCAGCGTACCCCTTTGGGAATGTAGCAAAACGAGCCGTCGCTGAAAACTGCCGAGTTAAGCGCCGAAAAATAATTATCGGCAACCGGCACTGCTTTTCCCAGGTATTTCTTTATTAAATCGGGATGGTCTTTAACTGCCTCGCTAAACGAACAAAAGATAATTCCCTTTTCTGCCAGAGTTTCTTTAAATGTGGTTTTTACCGATACACTGTCGATAACGGCATCAACGGCAACTCCGGCCAAGTGCTTTTGCTCTTCCAAAGGAATACCTAATTTGTTAAATGTATCTATCAATTCAGGGTCAACCTCATCCAAGCTTTCGTACTTTGGTTGCTGCTTTGGTGCCGCGTAGTAACTTATTGCCTGAAAATCAATGGGTGGTATTTTTAAATAAGCCCAATCGGGCATTTTCATTTTCTGCCATTTCTTAAAAGCTTCCAGCCTGAAATTCAGCATAAATTCAGGTTCCTCTTTCTTTGCAGAAATGGTGCGAATGACGTTTTCGTTCAGCCCTTTTTCTATTATATCGGTTTCAATATCAGTTACAAAACCGTATTTATATTCGCTTTGCGTAACGTCATTTAATATCTTGTCCTGTTCTTCCATTTTCTAAATTTCTTCCCTAATAACAAAGCTTTACCTTAACTGTTTAATTTAAAATTGCAAAGATACAAAACTATGGGTAATTTTGTCCGAAACAGAGTTTAAAACATACTTTTTTGTCTTTAATTAACGATGAAACGACCATGATTTAATATTTGCCATTAATTAATGACAATTCTTCATGGGAGTTACATGAGTCTCCGTTAAAACAAACAATTTAGACGAATGAATAAAGAAAAGAAACAAACCAGCATATCGGAGTTGGGTGAATTTGGCCTGATTGACCGTTTAACAAAAGATATTAAGTTAAAGAATGAAAGTACGGTTAAAGGTGTTGGCGACGATGCTGCCGTGCTGGATTACAAAAACAAACAAATAGTGGTTTCGAGCGATTTGCTTACCGAAGGCATTCATTTTAATTTAATGTATGTCCCACTGAAGCATCTTGGCTACAAATCGGTAATTGTTAATCTTTCCGACATTTATGCCATGAATGCTACTCCAAAGCAGATTACGGTAAACATGGCCATTTCAAGTAAATTTTCGGTTGAGGCTTTGGATGAATTGTACTCCGGTATTCATCTTGCATGTGAAAAATATGGAGTTGATTTAGTGGGAGGAGACACAACCAGTTCAGTGACCGGGCTTACTTTAAGTATTACAGCCATTGGTGAAGCTGACAAAGATGATATTGTAATGCGTAGCGGAGCCAAACCTAATGATTTGCTTTGTGTTTCGGGCGATTTGGGAGGTGCATACATGGGGCTGCAACTATTAGAACGCGAAAATGAAGTATTTAAAGTGAATGAGAATATGCAGCCACAGCTCGAGGGGTACGATTATATTTTGGAGCGCCAGTTAAAACCGGAAGCCCGGCAGGATATTATTGCAGCTTTCAAAAAAATGGGGATTAAATCCACTTCAATGATTGATATTTCTGACGGGCTTTCGTCTGAAATTATGCATCTGTGTAAAAATTCGGGTGTTGGCTGCAGTTTATTCGAGGATAAGGTACCAATGGATCTTCAGACCAAAAAAATGGCAGAAGAGTTAAATATCAATCCAATTGTTGCGGCATTAAACGGAGGTGAAGACTACGAACTGCTTTTTACCGTTTCGTTGGATGATTATGAAAAAATTAAAAACGACCCAGATTTTACTATCATCGGGCACATGATCGAAGCTGCCGAAGGGATAAACCTGGTTACTGCCGCTGGCTCTGCAATTCCGCTGGAAGCCCAGGGGTGGAACCATGGGAAATAAAAATGCCACCTTGTTTCCAAAGTGGCATTTCAGTAAATATTTTATTTGAAATTAATCGGGGAAATATCCACGGATAATTCCACGTTTCGAATCTTTTACAAAAAGCAGGATTTCGTCTCTTTCAGGCGATGCAGGCATTTCGGCTTCAATAATTTCAACTGCCTGTGCAGTATTTAATCCTTTCTGATAAATATACCGGTAAATATCCTGTACCTCACGTATTTTTTCGTTGGTATATTGCCTGCGGCGCAATCCAATAGAATTAATACCCACATAAGATAATGGTTCGCGGCCTGCTTTAATAAACGGCGGAACATCTTTTCTTACAAGCGAGCCTCCTGCTATCATTGCATGAGAGCCGATACGGCAAAACTGGTGTACGGCTACCATTCCGGCAAGAATGGCAAAATCGTCAACCACAACTTCACCTGCAAGTTGGGTGTTGTTTACTAAAATAACATTGTTGCCAACACAACAGTCGTGTGCAACATGCACGTAAGCCATAATAAGGTTGTTATTCCCAATTTTGGTTTTTCCCTTGGCGGAAGTCCCCCTGTTAATGGTTACAAATTCTCGAATAGTATTGTTATCACCTATTTCAACTGTAGTATATTCGCCCCTGAATTTTAAATCCTGAGGAACAGCACCAATAACTGCACCCGGGAATATACTGCAGTTTTTGCCAATTCTTGTTCCCGGTAAAATTGTTACGCTTGAACCAATTCGTGTTCCTTCTCCAATTTCAACATCGTGGTCGATTGAAACAAAAGGTTCAATCACAACATTGTCGGCTATTTTTGCATCAGGATGTACGTATGCTAATGGTTGTTTCATATTTCGTTATTAATTATTCTCTGTTTGTTTAACAATTTGTGCCATAAATTCTCCTTCGGCAACTACTTTATCGCCAATATAAGTAACGCCTTTCATGTTTGCAATGCCCCGGCGAATGGGCGAAGTTAAAGTTAATTTAAAAATGAGGGTATCGCCGGGCACAACTTTTTTCCTGAATTTAACATTGTCGATTCTGATAAAATAAGTTGAATATTTCCCTTCCAGGCCGCTTAAAACAAGTAATCCCCCGGTTTGGGCCATGGCTTCAACCAGCATTACTCCGGGCATTACCGGCTCTTCCGGGAAGTGTCCCTGGAAAAAAGGTTCGTTCACCGTAATGTTTTTAATGCCAACTATGTCATTTTCAGTCATTGAAATAATTTTGTCGACCATTAAAAAAGGGTAACGGTGTGGCAGGCACTCTTTAATTTTGTTTACATCCATTACTGGTTCTGCGTTCGGGTTGTATTGCGGAGCACTTTCAACCGACTTTCTCCAGCTCTTTTTTAACTCCCGTGTAAAAATAGTATTTGGTCCATGCCCCGGTTTCGAGGCTATAATTCTGCCTTTAATTCGTTTTCCCAATAAGGCAAGGTCGCCAATTACATCAAGGAGTTTATGGCGTGCGCATTCGTTATCGAAATGTAAATCGAGGTTGTTTAAAATACCCTGAGGCTTAACCTCTATTCTTTCGTGTTTAAATAAATCGGCCAAACGGTTCAGTTCTTCCTGGCTTACTTCACGGTCGATTATTACAATGGCATTATCAAGATCACCACCTTTTATCAGGTTGTGATTTAAAAGAAATTCCAGTTCGTGTAAAAATACAAAAGTGCGACAACCGGCAACTTCATCTTTAAAATCGCTGATTGAATCGAGTGTTGCAAACTGGTTGTTTAATACTTCAGAAGGAAATGAAATTGTAACATTTAAACGATAATCATCATCGGGCAAAGCAACTATATGTGCCCCCGATTTTTCATCATTGATTTCAATTTTCTCTGTTATTTCGAAATAGTCGCGTTCGGCATCCTGTTCAGCAACTCCGGTTTTTTCAATTGCCTCAACAAAATATTTCGAGCTGCCATCCATTATCGGGGCCTCTTCATTGTTAACTTCAATCAACGCATTGTCGAGATCCATACCAATTAATGCTGCCAAAGCGTGTTCAATTGTACCGATTCTTGCCCCGTCTTTTTCGAGCAATGTACCTCGCGATGTATCAATTACGAGGTCAACATCGGCATCAATTACAGGTTGATTTTCAAGATCAACCCTTTTAAATTTAAATCCGTGGTTTTCCGGGGCAGGGAGGAAATTCATGGTAACATTTACTCCTGTATGAAGTCCTATTCCCTCTATTTTGAATGAATTTGCAAGTGTTTTTTGCTTTACAACCATATAAAAAATGTTTTCAGGTATTCTTAATTGAGTTTATATCTTTTTTTAATTGAAGTACATCGTTTCTTAAGTCTGGAAGATGTTGCAACATAGTGTAGGCTCTCATTGCAGTTTTTATATCAATTGCCGGGCTACCAAAAAGAGTTTGGTTGTCTTTTACACTTTTAGCGATACCCGATTGTGCTGCCATTTGGACATGGTTACCAATTGTTATATGACCGGCGATGCCAACCTGGCCTCCAAACATACAGTTGTTCCCAATTTTTGTGGAACCGGCAATGCCCACCTGTGCTGCAAAAACAGTGTCTTCGCCGATGTCGCAATTATGGGCTATCTGCACAAGATTGTCAATTTTTGTTCCCCTGCGGATAATGGTTGAGCCCATTGTACCACAGTCTATTGTACTGTTAGCGCCAATTTCAACGTCATCTTCCAGAATGGCATTCCCAATCTGATGAAGTTTTTTATAATGTCCGTCTTTTTGCGGGGCAAATCCAAAGCCATCGGAGCCAATTACAACTCCCGAATGAATAATGCACCCATTTCCGATTACACAATCGGCGTAGATTTTTGCACCGGCATAAATTATGCAGTTGTCTCCAATGGTAACATCGTCGCCAATGTGCACCTGCGGAAACAGTTTTACATTATTGCCAATTTTAGCATTCTTCCCGATATAAGTAAATGCCCCAACATAAATGTTGTCACCAATTGTTACAGTTTCGTCAATATAACTTGGCTGCTCAATTCCCTGTTTTAAATTCGATTTTGCCTGAACGTACAAATCGAGCAGTGATGCAAAAGCTTCGTATGCATCGTCGACTTTAATAAGAGTGGCCTTAATGCTGTCTTTGGGGGCAAAACTTTTATTTACCAACACTACCGATGCTTTCGTGCTGTATATAAAATTTTCGTATTTAAGATTGGCAAGAAAAGCCAGTGTCCCCGGTTTTCCTTCTTCTATTTTCGAGACATTTGATACGGCAACATTGCCGTCACCTTCAATTTCCCCGTTTAAAAAAGCAGCAATTTCAGTGGCTTTAAAATTCATTATCTGTTCTTTAGGCGTTGCAAATATAGTTTTTAACTAATAAATGTCCAATTCTTTAGGATAGCACACAAAATACTTTGTTACAGTTTTACTTAGTGCCGACAGGTTAATATCTGATGCATCGTTTATTTCTTTTACTTTTCCGCTTTTATGCAAAACGTATATATTTTCGTCATGTTTATTATAGGCATTATTGGTAATAACACCGGTCATCAAAAAATATTTTGCAAGCTTGCTATCGTCGGTTATATTCCCGGAAATTTTTTGAAGTAATTTTTCTTCTTTTTTCTTCGAAAGAGGTTTTGTTCGCAGTTGGGTGCCAAACAATTTCCGGTTCCATAAGCTGTTTGCCAGGTACGAAAGAACCTTGTCCGTGCTGTGTTGCCACTCTTTTATAGAAATTAGTATATCATTATCGTCGAGCAGTGTGTACCAGTTTAAAATATTATTTCCCTCAATTTCAATGTTATTGATAAAGTCTTCGGTCGTAAATCTGTTTTCGAGAAATATTTTTAAAGTTGGGGTTGAATAAAGTTTTTCACCTTCAGAGATTAATTCTTTTGCCCTCTTCAAAACATTTATCAACAAAAATTCAGCAGAAACAACGGTTTTATGAAGATAAACCTGCCAGTACATTAGCCGTCGCGAAATCAGAAATTTTTCTATTGAATAAATTCCTTTAACATCAACTACCAGTTTGTCGTTCCATACATTCAGCATTTTAATAATGCGTTCAATTCCTATGGTTCCTTCGGCTACCCCGGTAAAAAAACTGTCTCTGCTCAAATAATCCAGTCTATCCATGTCTAACTGGCTGGTAACAAGCTGATGCAAAAAATGTTTTTTGTATTTGTTAGTAAAAATTTCAATTGCCAAATCGAGCTTCCCTCCGAAATCTTTGTTTAGTTCCTGCATCAACAGCAACGAAATTTCTTCATGAGAAATATCAACCAGGGTATTCTCCAGCACATGCGAAAAGGGTGCATGTCCAATGTCGTGCAATAAAATAGCAATGGTTACTGCTTCTGCTTCCTCATCTGTAATTTCGTGTCCTTTCAGTCTTAATACCGAAATAGCCTGGCGCATTAAATGGCTGGCACCAATGGCATGTTCAAATCGTGTATGGTTAGCTCCCGGAAACACCAGGTACGATAATCCAAGTTGTTTAATCCTTCTTAGTCGCTGAAAATAAGGATGTTCAATTAAATCGAAAACAATTTCTGATTGTAGGTTAATAAAACCAAAAACCGGGTCGTTAATAATTTTCTTTTTATTTAAATGTATGTGTTTCACAGAATGAAATAGATCTGGTTGCTAAAAATACAAAACTTTAACAAAATTATAACTCAAATAGTTTGCTGTGAATAAAACAAGAGGAATAAATTACTGATTATAGCACTGAAAGATTCTGATTGTTATTTATTCTTAAAATCAGTCCATTATGCTTTATCTGCTTATTTGTTACTCTTGGATTTAATTACTACTTTTGCCGTGAATTTTCTAAAAATGATTTTTAGGGGACCTCGGGTTCCCTATTTTGTTGAATATAACAGATGATAGCTAAAGCAGAGGTATTAAAATTAGTGGAAGAGAAACTCAATGACAAGATGTTTATTGTTGACATTACCGTGAGTAAAAGTAATGCCATTAATATCTTTATCGACAGTTTCGAGGGCATGGCCATTGACCAGTGCATTAGCATCAGCCGGCATGTTGAACACAGCCTCGACAGGGATGAGGAAGATTTTGAATTACAGGTTTCTTCGCCCGGGCTAACTGAAAGTTTTAAAGTCAGGCAACAGTATATTAAAAATGCCGGGCGCGAAATAGAAGTTTTAACAGCAGACAATATTAAACTGGAAGGACTGTTAAAAGAGACTAATGATGATGGAATTGTTCTGGAAACTTCGACCCGGGAAAAAGTAGAAGGTCATAAAAAGAAACAATTGATTGTAAAACAACATAATTTGAAATACGACGAAATAAAAAGTGCGAAAGCGGTTATTTTATTTAAATAAATAGTTTGACGATGGAAAATATTAACCTGATAGATACTTTTGCCGAGTTTAAGGAGCTAAAAAACATTGACAGGGTAACAATGATGAGCGTGCTCGAAGAGGTTTTTCGCAGTGTGCTTATTCGTCAGTACGAAACTGATGAAAATTTTGATGTGATTATTAACATCGATAAAGGTGACTTTGAAATCTGGAGAAACCGTACTGTTGTTGAAGACGATAAACTGGAAGATCCGAATTTGCAGATTTCATTAACCAATGCCCTAAAGATTGATGAAGACTATGAAGTGGGGGAAGAAGTAACCGATGAGGTTAAACTTGCCGACTTTGGCCGCAGGGCAATTCTGAATCTGAGGCAGAACCTGGCCAGTAAAATTCTGGAATTGGAAAAAGACCATATTTACGGCAAGTACAAAAATAAAATTGGCGACATTGTTACAGGCGAGGTTTACCAGGTTTGGAAAAAAGAAATACTTATTCTTGACGATGAAGGGAATGAATTAATTCTTCCAAAATCTGAACAGATTCCGTCAGATTATTTCAGAAAAGGAGATAACGTAAGAGCAATCGTATATAAAGTTGAACTTAGAAACAATAATCCGTTAATTATTCTTTCGCGTACAGCTCCTGTATTTCTCGAACGTTTATTCGAACTCGAGATTCCTGAGATTTTTGATGGCTTGATTACCATTAAAAAAATTGTAAGGGTACCGGGAGAACGGGCGAAGGTAGCTGTTGAATCGTACGACGAAAGAATCGATCCGGTTGGTGCCTGTGTTGGCATGAAAGGGTCGCGTATTCATGGAATTGTCCGCGAATTAAGAAACGAAAATATCGATGTAATTAATTACTCGGCCAATGTTCAGTTGTTTATTAAAAGGGCGTTAAATCCTGCAAAAATAAACTCGATAAAAATTCGCGAAGAGGATAAAAAAGCTGAAGTTTATTTAAAACCTGAGGAGGTTTCGCTGGCTATTGGTAAAGGAGGATTAAATATTCGATTGGCAAGCCAGTTAACCGGTTACGAAATAGACGTTTATCGCGAAATGGAAGAAGACGATGAAGACGTTAACTTAGATGAATTTGGTGACGAAATTGAAAGCTGGGTAATTGATGCGTTAAAAGCAGTAGGTTGCGATACAGCCAAAAATGTATTAAATGTTCCGAGAGCAGAATTAATAAAACGTACTGATTTGGAAGAAGAAACCATTGATCATGTTTTAAAAATTCTGAATTCAGAATTTGAATAAAAATGTTTGTTTCAATAATTAATTTACCTATCGGATAACAGAAACCGGCATTTTATATAAAGACAAGAAAAAAAATATTTATGGCAGCAGGCAAAACAATAAGGCTTAGTAAACTTGCAAGAGAATTTAATGTAGGAATTCACACAATTGTAGAATTTTTGCATAAAAAAGGATTTGAAATTGATTCGAATCCTAATACAAAAGTTACTGCAGAAGCCGTTCAACTGCTCGAGCAAGAGTATAAAATTGACATTTCGCTGAAGAAAGAATCGGAGAAGATGAGCTTAAAAAGTCACCGTCCGAAACAGGAGGTATTGTCAATTCCAGAAGAGGAAAAAACAGAAGAGAAGGAAGCAGAAGAACAAGTTGCACCACCGGTAGAGGAGAAGAAGCAAGAGGAAGTCCCAGAAGAAAAACCGGTTGAAAAAGAAGAGAAAGTAAAGGTTCTTGGTAAAATTGATTTGGACAGCCTTGCAAAACCTAAAAAGAAGGCAAAGAAACCGGTTGAAAAAGAAAAGCCGGTTAAAGAAGTAAAACCGGTAAAAGAAATAAAAGAAGAACCAAAACCGGAAAAGAAAGAAGAAAAACCAAAAGTTGAAGAAAAGGTTCAGGAAAAGAAAGAAGAGGTAATGGAAACCGCAGTTCCCAAAGTTGATGAGGTTAAGGTAGTTGGTAAAATAGATTTAAAAAATATAAATCAAAAAACAAGGCCAGCCAAAAAGACTAAAGAAGAGAAAGATAAAGAGAGGAAGGAAAGGTTAAAACAAAAAGCTGCAACTAAAAAGGTTGCCAAAGGGAAAAAACAGGCTGGTAAATCGTCAGAAGAAGTTGTAAAAGCCAAATCTGGTAACCTGAATGGCCCAACCGTTGTTGGAAAAATTGATTTGCCAAAAAAAGCGGAGGGTGAAACCGCTCAGGGATCGTCAAGGAAAAAAAGACGTAAAAGGATATCGAAAGATACCGGTAAAATAAACGTTAATAAACAGCAAGGCGAAAGGCAACAAGGTAAATTTCAGGTTAATAAACAAGCAGGTAAAAAGAAACGCCAGCTTAAAAAAGAGGTTAACGAAGAAGACGTTCAAAAACAAATTAAAGACACCCTTGCAAGATTAACCACAAAAGGAAAATCGAAAGGGGCAAAACACCGTAGAGATAAAAGGGCTGCAGCAAGTGAGAAAATGCAGGCCGACATGGAACAACAAATTAAGGAACAAGGCATTCTGAAAGTTACTGAATTTGTAACGGTTGCCGAACTGGCTACCATGATGGATGTCGGTATTAACGAAATTATCTCTTCATGTATGTCGCTCGGTTTGTTTGTATCGATAAACCAAAGGCTCGATGCAGAAACCCTTTCAGTAGTTGCCGAAGAGTTCGGGTTTAAGGTAGAATTTGTAAGTGTTGAAATTCAGGAAGCAATTGAAGAGGTTGTGGATAGTGAAGAAGACCTGAAGCCACGTTCGCCGATTGTTACCGTAATGGGACATGTCGACCACGGTAAAACATCGTTGCTCGACTACATTCGAAGTACAAACGTAATTGCCGGAGAGGCTGGAGGAATTACCCAGCACATTGGAGCTTATCACGTAAGTCTGGAAGACGGAAGAGACATTACTTTCCTTGATACACCTGGTCACGAGGCATTTACGGCCATGCGTGCCCGTGGTGCTCAGGTAACCGATATTGCCATAATTATTGTTGCTGCCGACGATAACGTGATGCCGCAAACTGTTGAAGCCATTAACCACGCAGCTGCTGCAGGTGTTCCAATTGTTTTTGCAATAAACAAAATTGATAAGCCGGGAGCAAATCCCGAAAAAATAAAAGAAGAACTGGCTAATATGAACTACATGGTTGAAGCGTGGGGTGGTAAATATCAGTCACACGATATTTCGGCCAAAAATGGTATTGGTATCGAAGAATTACTGGAAAAAGTGCTGCTCGAAGCAGAAATGCTGGAGCTGAAAGCCAATGCTAAGAAAAATGCACAGGGTACAATTATCGAATCGGAGCTGGACAGAGGCCGCGGTTATGTTTCTACACTGCTGGTTCAGACCGGCACATTACGTGTTGGCGATATTATAATTGCCGGACAATATTTTGGCCACGTAAAAGCCATGTTTAACGAACGAAATCAGCGTATTGATGAAGTTGGCCCGGCAGAACCGGCTATTATACTTGGTTTAAACGGTGCTCCGCAGGCAGGCGACAAGTTTAATGTAATGGAAAACGAGCGCGAAGCACGTAACATTACCAATAAACGAGAGCAGCTGGCACGCGAGCAGGGACTTCGTACACAAAAACACATTACACTCGATGAGATTGGTCGGAGGATTGCCATTGGTAACTTCCAGGAACTAAACCTGATTATTAAAGGTGATGTGGATGGATCTATCGAAGCACTGTCTGACTCGCTGATTAAACTGTCAACCGAGGAAATACAGGTAAACATTAAACACAAGGCTGTTGGTCAGATTTCAGAATCGGATATTCTTTTAGCCGCCGCATCGGAGGCAATCGTAATCGGATTCCAGGTTCGTCCATCGTTAAATGCCAGAAAACTTGCCGAGAAAGAGCAAATTGATATTCGTTTATACTCTATTATATACGATGCAATTAACGAAATAAAGGCTGCAATGGAAGGTATGCTTTCGCCTGATATTAAAGAGGAAATTACCGGAACTGTTGAAGTTCTTGAGACTTTCAAAATTACGAAGGTTGGTACCGTTGCCGGTTGTATTGTCCGCGACGGCAAAGTGAGCCGCAACTCTAAAATTCGTATCATCCGCGATGGTATTGTAATTTATACCGGTATACTGGGCTCTTTAAAACGTTTTAAAGAAGATGTGAAAGAGGTGAAAAACGGATACGAATGTGGATTGAACATCGAAAACTTTAACGATATTAAAGTGGGCGACCATGTAGAATCGTTCCATGAAGTTGAAGTTGCAAAACAATTATAAAATTACTTTCATGATATTGCAAAAGGCCGGATTTATCCGGCCTTTTTTAGTATCCGGTAAATTATTAACAGTCCTTGTTTCATTATATAAAAGAAAAAGATAATTATTAGCGTTCTCTATTTACTACTTTTGAGAAACAGTAAGAAAGTGTGTTTTAAATGTCACACAGAGTGTTGTTATTCAGATAGTAAAAATTGAAACATGATGAAGCGAAACCTCATAATATTCTTAATTATAATACTGGCAGTTGTAGCAGGCTTTATCTACTTTACAAAAGATGATGTTGTTTTTTCTAAAGAAGCATCATTGTACAAGATAGTACCGGTTTCATCGCCGGCATTTATTGAGTTCAGCTCATTGAATGCGATTCCCTCAAAAAATCAGATTTTAGCCGAATTGTCGAAAATTGATGATTTTGACCGGATTATGACCTCTATAGAAAAAGTCGATTCGCTGATTAAGAACAATAACGAAATAAATAAAGGACTTGCGAGGAGGCCCGTTATTGTGGCAGTTGACTTTATTGGCGAGAATGTGCTTCGTCCATTGATTATCAGCAAAATCAGCAATACATCAGAATTAAAATCTTTCGATAAACTTGTTGAAAACCTGTTTGAAACGCAAAAAGTTAGCTTTCAGACAAGAAAATACAGTGGGCACAAGATTACCGATGTTGTAAAAGAGAACGGCAAACCAGCGTTACACTACTGTTTTACCGGTGGTTTAATAATTATTAGCCCCGAATCAATTCTTGTTGAAAAAAGTATAAGGCAACAGAATACACAAAACTTAACGGATAACACTTTTTTTACCAAAGTAAACAAAACCGCCATTTCGCAATCTGATATTTCGTTCTATATCAACCACGAACACTTTCCGGGATTGCTGGCGAATTTTATAAATGGCAAGACAAAAACTGTATTGAATGAGTTTGGTGAGGCATTAAATCTCAATTATAAAAAATCGGCAAATGAACTACAAAATTATGCGAGTTGGAGCGAACTCGATTTGGGAGTTCACGATAACAGCATTACCCTGAACGGGATTTCAACGGCTGATGATTCTTTAACCCATTTCCTTTCTGTTTTCGAGCAGCAGCAACCTGTACCCTTTCATGCCGATAAAGTGTTGCCAAAAAATACATCATTCTTTATAAATTGGTCATTTTCAGATAAAGAGTTATTTTTTCATAACCTGGAAAATTATTTCACGCATTCCAATTCGTACTATAAACGCGAAGAACAGATAAAAAAGATTGAAAAGAGATTTAGAGTCAATTTAAAAAATACGCTGAAAGGTATTGTGCGAAATCAGGTAACAGCAGCAATAACAACTGTATCGGGCCAGCCGGGGGAAAAGACCACATTGTTTATTGTTAACAGCAACAACAGGGCAGAGGCTCAATCCGTATTTGAAACATTGATAAGTAATTATGCCCGATCGAAAGGGATTCAAATAAATAGTCTTAAAACCAATTATACGGTTGACGATAAAAATAATTTTAATATTTACCGGTTTCCGTATCCTTCTCTCCCGGGAATCTGGCTTGGAGAATCGTTTGGTTTTACCAATGCAGCTTATGCAGCATTTTGGGAGGATAATCTTGTGTTTTGCAGTTCTGAAAAGGCATTGCAGAAGTATCTGCACCAAATGGTTTCACATTCAACATTAAGTAAAAGTGTTGGTTATTCAGCATATAAAAAAGCGGTTGAAAGCAAAACAAATACAAACACGTATGTAAATGTGAATCGTCTGTATGCCTTAAACAAGGAACTTTTTAATCAGGATATGATCAGTGGTTTTGATAGAAATGAGGAGATATTCAGAAAGTTTGGCGCTATAGGCTGGCAGGTGGTTTGCGAAAGGGATATCTTTTTTAATAATATAAACCTCACATTTAATGATAAGCCTCAAATAGAACCAAATACCATTTGGCAATATAGCACTGGTACAACTGTAAGTCAGAAACCTAAGATTGTAATAAATCACAGAGATAAGTCGAAAAAAGAGATAATCGTACAAAACGACGGAAATACACTTCACCTGGTGAACAGCAATGGTGGAAAAATATGGAGTATTCCGGTCGACGGCAGGATTTTAGGCTCCATCCACCAGATTGATTACTACAGAAATGGTAAGTTGCAATTTCTGTTTAATACAAAAGATAAACTTTATTTAATCGACAAAAATGGGAATAATGTTGCAAATTTCCCGGTTAAATTTAAATCGCCGGCGACAAACGGAGTGAATGTTTTTGATTATGACAATAACAGGAAATACCGCTACTTTGTGGCCTGCGAAAATAGAAAGGTTTATGCTTACGATCATGATGCAAGGATGATTACAGGCTGGAAATTTGGACAAACCGGAAGTAACGTAACAACACCGGTACAACACTTCAGGGTGAATAATAAAGATTACATTGTATTTAAAGATAATTCAAAAATTTATATTCAAAACCGCAGGGGAGAAACAAGGGTGAAAACTTCAGCCGGTTTTGAAAATTCGAAAAATCCGCTGATGCTTAACCTGAATGGAACTCCTAAAATTGTGGCTACCGATAAAACCGGTAAAGTTTATTACATCTATTTTAACGGAAAATATACCGAAAAGAAAACCGGTAAATTCAGCGCTGAACATTTTTTCACCATAAAAGATATAAACGGGAATAGTATTCCTGATTTTGTATTTGTCGATGGTCGCGAGCTGAAAGTAATGGATGAAAACGGAAAGAAAATCTTTTCGAAAAAATTTGACACCAACATCAGGAACAGGCCGAATTTATACTCGTTTGCTTCTAGCCAAAAGAAAATTGGTATAGTTGAAGCCGATGAAAACCGAATTTACCTTTTCGATATAAATGGTAAACTGCAAGAGGGATTCCCTTTGTCGGGAAACAGCGAGTTCAGCATTGGTAAATTGTCGGGTGAAAAACTAAACCTGGTGGTTGGAAGTTTGGGAGGTGATGTTTATAATTATATTCTGGAATAGAAAAAAAGCTGCAAAAGAACCTCTTTTGCAGCTTTAATAAATTATCTCAGATTATTAAATAATCAACATTGCATCTCCATATGTGCCAAACCGATAATTCTCTTTTATGGCTTCCTGGTATGCTTCCATAACGAAATCGTAGCCTCCAAATGCTGCAACCATCATTAGTAAAGTTGAATATGGCAAATGGAAATTGGTAATCATTGAATTGGCCACGCTGAACTCAAACGGAGGGAAAATGAATTTATTGGTCCATCCTTCGAATGGTTTTAGAAATCCTTGTGTCGAAACTGAGCTTTCGAGTGTTCGCATAACAGTTGTTCCCACAGCGCAAACATTTTTCTTTTCTGTTTTTGCTGAATTAACCATGTTGCAGGCCTCATCTTTAATCCAAATCTGCTCCGAATCCATTTTATGCTTGGTAAGGTCTTCAACATCAACGCTCCTGAAATTACCCAGGCCAACATGAAGCGTAATATATGTAAAGTCGATGCCTTTTATTTCCAGTCTTTTCAAAAGTTCGCGGCTAAAATGTAATCCTGCAGTGGGTGCCGCTACTGCACCTTCGTGTTTGGCAAAAATGGTCTGGTACCGGTCTTTATCTTCCGGCTGAACCGGTCGGTTAATAAATTTCGGAAGCGGAGTTTCGCCCAATCCGTAAAGTGTTTTCTTAAATTCGTCGTAAGGCCCGTCGAATAAAAACCGCAATGTACGGCCTCGTGAGGTTGTATTGTCGATAACTTCAGCAACCAGCAAATCATCTTCACCAAAATACAGTTTGTTTCCAATTCGTATTTTTCTGGCCGGATCTACCAAAACATCCCACAGCCTTTGTTCCCTATTTAGTTCGCGCAATAAAAAAACCTCAATTTCTGCTCCTGTTTTTTCTTTATTGCCGTACAAGCGTGCTGGAAAAACTTTGGTGTCGTTAAAAACCATTACGTCTTTATCATCGAAGTAGTCAAGCAAGTCTTTAAACAATCTGTGTTCAATTGTGCGTGTTGCTTTATTTAATACCATTAATTTCGATTCATCCCTGTTCTCGGCAGGATGTAAAGCAATTCTTTCCTGGTCTAACTCATACTTGAATTTCGATAATTTCATCTCATTAAATTATTTATGTTAGTTGAATTCGATGTAACTCCCGATGAATTTTAATTATTCTTGTTTTTGAATTTGAATAATAAAAATTCATGTTCGTTTCATACGCTTTTATTTTTTATTTTTCTATTCCGAATTATTAAAGTCTAAACAGTAAACAGGATTTTATGTTTAGAATCCCGTTTTACGGAGTAATTTTTAATTGGTTACATCCAGGTTCAAATTTTCTAAAAAATAATTTACATCAAATGCATCTTCTAACCTGAAATCTCCAATCCGTGTACGTTGTAACCCTGTCAAATAAGCCCCGCTATTTAATTCTTCGCCAATATCGCGGGCCAGTGCCCTTATGTATGTTCCTTTACTGCAAACTACTCTTAAAGTTACATGGGGCAGGCCGAACGATTCTATATTAATTTGTTTTATTATAATTTTTTTTGGTTTGAGTTTTACATCCTCACCATTTCTGGCATAATCGAAAGCTCTTTTTCCTTTTACTTTTACTGCTGAAAATACCGGAGGAACCTGTTCTATTTCGCCAATAAATTTTTTTAATACCTGGTTTAATAATTCTTCCGTTACATGAGAATTGTCTTTTTGGCTATCCTCTTTGGTTTCCAAATCGAAAGAAGGTGTGGTTGCGCCAATTTTAAGTGTTGCCACATACTCTTTCTCTCCTTTCTGTAACTCTTCAATTTTTTTTGTTGCTTTGCCCGTACATAAAACCATCAATCCGGTTGCCAGCGGGTCTAATGTGCCGGCATGTCCTACTTTCAATTTTTTTATTCCAAGTTTCCGGCAGAGCGAATTTCTTACCTTTTGCACCAAATCAAACGAAGTCCATTCCAGGTTTTTGTCGAAAAGTAAAATTTCGCCACCATGGAAATCGTATGTCTTTCTGAAGTCGGGCACAGGTAATTATCTATTTATCAGTCAATTGGATATTTTTCGAAAAATCAGGCTGCAAAGATAGCAATTAGCCCAATAACTGAACAATAAATAGCAAAATAAATTAAATTTCCGCTCTTCACAATTCTTATCATCCATGTACAGGCCAGCAACCCCGAAATAAATGCTCCCATAAAACCGAACAGCAATGGCACGAAACCAACCGATTCATCCGACACAAAATCTCCTCCGGTTAAATTTAAAAATGCCGCTCCAAGTATTGGAATTAAGACCATTAAAAATGAGAACCGGGCTATTTCATCTTTCTTACTTTTTAATAATAAACCTGTAGCAATGGTTGCGCCGCTTCGCGATATGCCGGGTAATACTGCAAACGCCTGCGCAATTCCTATAATAAGGGCTTTGAAAAAGGTAATCTTACCCTCGCTCTTTTTCACAAAATGTGTAAGTGCAAGTAGCAACCCTGTAATTAGTAACATAAAACCAACAAAGTATAGGTTGCCAGTAAAGAGTTGCTCAATTTCATCTTCAAAGAATAACCCGATAAACAATACTGGTATAGCAGAAAAAAGGAGCTTGGAAACATAAATGGTTGGTTCGTTCCATTTGAATTCAAATAGTCCTTTTGCCAGTTCGGCTATGTCTTTTCTGAAAACAACAATGGTACTAAAAACGGTGGCAAGGTGTACAACAACCGCAAACATAAGGTTGTTTTTGGTGTTTGCACCTAACAAGGCATGACCAATCTCCAAATGCCCGCTCGAACTGACGGGTAGAAATTCGGTAAGGCCTTGAAGGATTCCAAGAAGAAGCGCTTGAAATTCATTCATGTGTTCAGAAATTATTTATCCTCTTTGGGCTTTTTCATTATGGCATAAATTTCGAAAACGAAGCCAATAAATAAAACAACCGGAGCAACCGTCAACCGACGAAAGCTAAAAATATCTTCGCTAAAAACGTTTGGATCGTCGCTGCCACCGCCAGCCAACAAAATAAAACCAACAACAATAATGGCAAATCCTATTGCCATAAGTTTGTAATTCTCTTTTCCAAGGGCGAATCCGGCCCCTTTCACTTCTTTTTCTTTTTTTACCATTGTCCTAAAATTGGTGCGGCAAAGATAATTAATTAATAAAACAATTCATCGAATTTCAATCGGAGGAATTTATTTACTGCAAACCAGGTCGAAAAAAACGAAAGAATAAAGCCCATACCAAAAACAATAATTATTATTATGCCTATGGTTGTTAAGTCGTCAGTAGAAATTAACCCGTAAAGTTCTTTCTTGTATGAATAAATTCCCGCAATCAGAATAATATTGGCAATCAGGGCCCCGTACGCCCCAAGAAAAACGCTTCTTAAAATAAACGGTTTCCGGATAAAACCCCTGCTTGCCCCTACCATTAACATAGTATTTATTGTAAATCGCTGAGAATAGATAAGAACCCGTATTGTATTGTTTATTAAAGCCACAAATATTAACGTAAGCAATCCGCTGACAATCAATAGTAGCATGCTTATTCTTCTGACATTCTGGTTAATTAACGAAACCAGGTTTTTTTGGTAATAAACTTCTGTTACCTGCGGATAATCCAAAAACTTTTTTTCTAGCATTATTAAACTGTCAGTATGTGTGTATGGAGAATAAAGTTTAACATCGAGCGATGCAAAAAGCGGGTTATAACCCAGAAAACCCTGAAAGTCTTCACCTAATTCTTCGGTTAGCTCTTTTGCAGCAGTTTCTTTATCTATAAACCGGGTAGATTTTATATAGTCGCTTGCATTTAATATTTTTTGCAGCCGCACAATTTCTACCTCTTTTAAATTATCACGAAGTACCAGGGTTAATCCAATTTTCTCCCTTACATATTCCGAAAGCTGACGGGCATTAATAAGCAGCAGGCTTAACATGCCCAGCAGTACCAAAACAAGTGAAATGCTTATTAATGAAGTTATCCACGAATTTAAAGACCTTTTTTTTGCAGCTACTGGTTTTAGATTCTTCATTTTAAACAATGATTATCAATAATGGCAAATGTAAATAATTTTAAATGGGGCTGTATTCAGGCTCAAGATGTTTTATTAACACAGCCTGTAAATACATTTAGTTTCCGGTATGTTATCTGAAAAAGAAACTAATGTAAATACGTGAAAATTTGATAGTTATTTCTTTGGAAATATAAAAAAAGAAAATACTTTTGCAGTCCCGATTATTATCCTTAGAAATAAGGAGTGTAAATAATTGATTTTCTTGAAGTAAGAGGTTCTGTCAAAAAATATTCCGTTGAGGCAAAATTTCCAATTCAGGCAAAATCTGAAGTGTGAATACAAAAAAAAGTAAAAAAAGTGGATACACTTAGTTATAAAACAGTTTCGGCCAATAAGGCAACCGTAAATAAAGAGTGGGTTGTTATCGATGCCGAAGGACATGTTTTAGGACGTTTGGCAAGTGAAGTTGCCAAAATCCTAAGAGGGAAAAATAAACCGTACTTTACTCCACATATTGATTGTGGCGATAATGTAATTGTTGTTAATGCTGAGAAAGTTGTTTTAACCGGTAAAAAACTGACCGACAAAGTTTATCTGCGTCATACAGGATACCCGGGCGGACAGCGTAAACAATCTCCGAAAGATGTTCTTGCTAAATATCCGGAGCGTTTGGTAGAAAAAGCCGTTAGAGGTATGCTGCCAAAAAATAAGTTAGGCAGGAAGTTATTTAATAACCTGCACGTAGTAATTGGTGCCGAGCACAAATTCGAAGCTCAAAAACCAAAAGTTGTTGACTTAAATTCTAAATAAACAAGATGGAAGCAGTAAACACAATAGGACGTAGAAAATCAGCAGTAGCACGCATTTACGTTAACGAAGGTAAAGGTAACATCACAATTAATAAAAGAGAATTAAAAGAGTATTTCCCTGCTGAAACTATGCAGTACATTGTATTGCAACCATTAAACCTGTTGGAGGTAGCAGAAAAATACGATATTAAAGTTAACCTCGACGGAGGTGGCCCAAAAGGACAGGCAGAAGCTTTGCGCCTGGCTATCTCTCGTGCGTTAATTGAAATTGATGCAGAAGCAAGACCTCAGTTGAAATCAGCTGGATTCTTAACCAGGGATCCGCGCGAAGTGGAACGTAAAAAGCCTGGGCAACCAAAAGCAAGAAAACGTTTCCAATTCTCAAAACGTTAATATTAATTTTAAACTATATGGATCTAAAACGGTTGAGATTTCGTCGGTTGACGGACTACTCAACGGTTGCTTTTAGAACATAAAAAAAGTACAAAGATGCCAAAAACAAATTTTCAGGAATTATTGGATGCAGGTGCACATTTTGGTCACCTGAAAAGAAAGTGGAACCCGAACATGGAGCCATATATCTTCATGGAGAAAAACGGTATCCACATTATCGATCTGCAAAAAACAATTGTAAAAATTGATGAAGCAGCAGCTGCCATCAAACAAATTGCAAAATCAGGTCGTAAAATTTTATTTGTAGCAACTAAAAAGCAAGCCAAAGAATTGGTTGCCGATTTGGTTAAAGGAGTAGGAATGCCTTATGTAACCGAACGCTGGCCAGGTGGTATGCTTACCAATTTTCCAACAATACGGAAAGCCGTTAAAAAGATGATCTCCATCGATAAAATGATGAAAGACACAAGTTGGGATAACCTTTCGAAAAGGGAAAAATTACAAATTACAAGGCAACGTGCCAAACTGGAAAAAATTCTGGGTTCTATCTCAGACCTTACCCGTTTGCCGGCAGCATTGTTTGTGGTTGACGTACTAAAAGAAAAAATTGCTGTTCGCGAAGCTCAAAAGCTGGGAATCCCCGTATTTGCAATCGTCGACACCAATTCGAATCCGGAAGACGTTGATTTTGTAGTTCCTGCCAACGATGATGCATCGCAATCAATTAAATTAATTGTAGGTATAATGACCGACGCAATTCGCGAAGGGTTAAACGAACGAAAAACAGAGCAGGAAAAAGAAGAATCTGAAGCAGCAGCTGAGAAAAAAGTTGTAAAAAAAGCTGAAAAAGAAGAAGTTGAAGCTAAAGTGGAAGAATCTTCGAAGAAGTTAGAGAAAAGGTAAGTTATAATTGAAAACTATTTAAAACAGAATTTTATTATGTCATTTACAACTGCCGACGTAGTTAAATTACGTAAAGTATCAGGTGCAGGGATGATGGATTGCAAAAATGCCCTGAAAGATGCCGAAGGTGACTTCGACAGAGCACTTGAGATTATTCGCGAAAAAGGAAAACTTATTGCCAACAAACGTGCCGACAGAGAAGCTGCTGAAGGTGCAGTTCTGGCAAAAGTTACTGCAGATAATAAGTTTGGTGCAATTGTTACATTAAATTGTGAAACCGACTTTGTTGCCAAAAACGAGAGTTTTGTAGCATTTGCTGAGAAAATTATTGATGCAGCTCTTGAAAATAAAGCTGAAAGTCTGGAAGCTCTTAAAGCGATTGAGCTTGACGGAACTTCAATTGAAGCTCTTGTTACTGAGCAAACAGGTGTTACCGGAGAGAAACTGGAACTTTCGTACTGCAAGTCTATTAGCGACGAAACTGTAGTTCCTTACATCCACCCGGGTAACAAACTGGCTACTTTAGTTGGTTTTAACAAAGCCGAACTTGATGTACAGGTTGGTAAAGACGTTGCAATGCAGGTTGCAGCTATGGCACCTGTTGCAGTAGATAAAGATGGTATTCCACAGGAAACCATCGATAAAGAAGTGGAAATTGCTAAAGAAAAATACCGTCAGGAAGGTAAACCAGAAGCAATGCTTGAAAAAATTGCTATGGGTTCACTTAACAAATGGTACAAAGAGGTTACTCTTTTAAACCAGACTTATGTTAAAGACGGAAAGATTTCTATTAAAGATTTCCTGAAACAAAACGATACCGATTTAACAGTTACAGCTTTCGACCGTTATACGTTGAACGCGTAGTAATTAGTTAATACACGATATTTAAGGCTATCTGTCGATTGACGGATGGCCTTTTTTTGTTTATTCTTTCGGAATGTATGACAAGTCAGGGCGATATCAGCCTGTCCTTAATTCATATTTTCTAATGTGTTGTTTCATTTCATGATTTCAATTGTTTAGATTTGATTCTAAACCTGAATAACGATGAAGAAGATTATTTTAATAGGCCTTTTCATAACAACCGTTTTAATTTCAAATGCACAGTACCGTACCTATAAAAACAATTACGAGTTAAAGGGTTATACCTGGCAACCCACGGATAAATATAAGTCTGGGACAGCTGCAGCTTTTGCAATTGTGCCGGGGGTTGGGCATATTTACATCGATCAGCCATTGCGAGGGCTTATATTTCCGGCCGGAATGGCTGTTTCGGTTTATTTAATGGTATATGGTTCGCTGGATTCATGGGCCGATAGTATGAGTGGCAGGAGTAGCAGTTCAGGTGAAATAGTTTCGTACTTAGGATTGATTTCGTTTGTGGGATTCTACGCCTGGAATTTTTTTGATGTGGTGAGGGTCTCCAAAATTAAAAATATGCATTTTCGTGAAACGGGAATGGCGATGAGGATTGAGCCCTTTACTGAAGGCTATTTATATTCTAATATTGCAGGAGTTCGTCTTAAAATTAATTTTTGATAATAATTACTAAAAGAAAAACCCTCCAACTATCAACTGACAGAAGGAGGGCTTGATCTATATAAATAAAGTTCGTTAACGATTTAATATAATACGTTTTACCTGGGCTACTTTACCGTCCTTTATCATCCGGCAGATATAAATCCCGGAAGTAGCAGGTGCTCCGTTCTGGTCATTTCCTTTCCAGCTTACTTTGTGTAATCCTTCCGGGTATTCCCCGTTAACCAGCATTTGTATTTTTTGTCCAAACAGGTTATAAACTGTAATGTTTACATCACCTTGTTCCTCCAGTCTGAACTGTATAGTTGCTGATGTATTGAACGGATTCGGATAAATACTCATTTCATCCCCGTTAACCGGAGTTAAATCTTTAACCGAAGTCTTTGCCTCACCCTGACGCACAACTATGGTACTGAAATGTTCTATTGCTGCATACAGCTTGTTTTTAACCGTATCTACAGCAAGCTTTCCGGCTCCATCAGTTACAAAACCGGTATTATCGGCAAAGAAAACATCGAGTTCTTCAGGGGTTACTCCCAATGAATCGAGAAGCTCTTTTTTATAGACAACGCTTAAAATAATGCTGTCGTTAAACCAGTAGGGTTCAACAATGGTATCGCTGCCAGCAGGTTTGACACTGAATTTTACGCCGGTAATAATGTCGTCGCTAAATGTTACATCGGTGCTGTCATCATTCATTTCGGCATACTCCTCCGGAATAAACATGTAAATAGTAATGTCTTCATCGATACAACCATAAGGGAAGTGAAGCATACCTGCATTTAAAATGTTTAACGGGTAAGGTAAACCGCCAATTTTATACGATTCACCTTCTTTTATGGTTTTTGCTTTCAGCTCTTTCCCGTCGGGTAATACCCTGTGGAGAGTTATGGTATTAACATCCAAATCAACCGTTGAGTCAACTACCAACAACTCTACCGATGCTTTAAAGTTGCTGTATTCTGCCGACACAAGTGCCATGCCGGTATTCCCTGCAAGTGTTAACAGACCATCAGCATCAATTTTTGCAACCGAGGTGTCGGAAACACTCCAGATAAATTCGGCTCCCTGGTGTTTATTGCCATTGGTTTTGTAAGTGGCTGAGTATTGAATTGGTCCTGCTCCCGTATAAACCATGGTATCACCCGGCATAATGGTTAATTGTTTGCCTTTGTTGTTGTCTTTATCCTTTTTTACTTTTGGTACAAATAAAGTAACCTTAATTGTATCTGCTAAATCGCCGAGTGTGGCAATTATTGTTCCTTTACCCGGATCATCCCCGGCATGGAACATACTTACCATCGGGTCAGGGAATTCACCTAAATCCACCGGCTCTACCGACCAGGTGAAAGTTGTGTCAATTTTAGTGTCTGTAGAATCGACATAAAAAGCTCTCAATTCAACCGAATCGCCAACTGCAACTTTAATGCTGCCCGGTATGATTTTTACTTTTGGATAATCATCTTCATCTTCTCCTTCGTCATCCCCATCATCCTCATCTTTATCTCCTTTCGGGGTGCCGGTAACGGTTAAGTTCACTGTATCCCTTAGTTCCTGGTACTTGGCAATAAGGTAACCTTCTCCCGGGTGTTCAGCTGTTAATTCACCGTTTCTTACTTTGCCCAGGTAACCCGGTTCTGTATGCCATTTAATATTAACGTCAACCAAAACACCGCTGGTATCATGGTATTCAGCTGTTGGCGTTAATTTGCCGCCCGGATCAAGGATTGTGTCTCCTAAGGTAATTTCAAGTGTCTGGCTGTTTGCTGTTAATGCGAAAAGCACAGCAAAAACTGCCAGCAAAAGTTTAGTCATCAAGTAAAATTTTTTCATATTATTTTGATTTAATGAATAGGCTAATGTGTAAATGATTAATATTTAAAAGTTTACTAAGCCAAAAGTTAAACAAGTTAAGGAATAAAAGTTACATACACAATATATCCCATAGTTGCATAACACCGGGTGTTTTTTCACATAATTTACTTCCATTAGGTTTTTTGTCCTTCTGTATATTATAATATTCTTAAAACCGGGAAAAGGTAATTCGTAATTTCATTAAATTATTCGAATGAAGATACAACCAGTTCAATTTCTTCCTTTAACTGCCCCAGTACTTCCTGGGCACAGACAGGTGCAGCCGGTACCGGATCTACCCAAACATTGGCGGTATTGCCCGCCCAGTATCCATCAATTCCTTCTATTGTTTCGTTTAGTACTTCCTGCAATCCATCAAGGTATGCATGAAATTTTTTCTGCATCCTCCCATTTTTTTTATAATGGCAATATAGCTGTGCCTTATTTGTTTGGTTATAAAGCGATACCGGGAAATGCCACCCTGTTTCTCTCTGACATTTTGAGGTGGCAATGTCAGCCAGTGCTATTGTTTCTTCCAGGTTAGCAAGTTCATTGTTCCTGACTTCTATACTTGCCAGTTCTTCACCATGCAACCCGTCCTGGGCGATACAAATGTTTAAACTTTGAATTAATAGAAAGATTATGGCAAGTGGCTCGATTCTGTACATCATAATAGTAAGTTTTAGTAAACATTAAAATTAAATGCATTCACTAATGCAGCCTGATATACAGTTAACCAATTAAAATATTCAAAAAATGAAATAGCGTCCTTCTATAATAATATTCCCCCAATAGCCAAAAGGTAATCTGAAAATGTATGTTGAACAGGTGATATAATTTGTAGAAGTTAACAATAAATTATTCAGATTATCTGGTTTTGTTTAACAATATTTTTTTATTTTAGATTGATTTTTTATAATAACAAACCCATTAAATCAAAGAAAATCATGAAGAAATTTTTAGTATTTGTTTTAGCAGCTGCTTTGTTTGCAGCATGCGAAAAAGAAGTTGAGCAACCTGTTCAGGACGATTTTGTTCTGAAAGGAGCTAAAAAAGAAAAGTGTACAACCATTCAAAGTGGGACCATTGTCGATTCGAAAGGTATGCCAATTACCACAGGTTACGATGAGTGGGGCTACAATTACCAGGCTAAAACCTTTAACGGGTTTTACGGGAATTATTCCAGACCAGATGAAGTTGTGACAGAAGGCGATTCGCTACAGATGAAGTGGAATGACGCCTGGCTGTCGAACCAGGATTGTGATGGCGATGGCAAACTGGACCGCCATTATGGTTTCGATTCTTACATCGGATCCGGAGCATGGTTAACGAACCACATGTCGGGAACTTACGAAGATGCAGAAGGAAATGTTTGCGAATGGGACTATTTCGTAAAAATTGTTGCTGCTCCTGAAGATGCTGTAGCCGAAGAAGGAATTTGGTACGCTGCTGATGGAACCGAGATTGGCCCGGTTATCTGGGGTAGTTTTGCAATTATCCAGGAGGTTGAAAATGATCTTTGTGCCGGGAAAGAAGGATTGCAATACAAAAGCCCTGATCATCCCGGATTAGGTAACTGGTAAAATCTACTTGTTTTAAATAACTACAGGAAGCCATCTGTCAAACGACGGATGGCTTTTTAATATATTAGAACCGCCGACAAAGACGGAATTATCAGAAGGCGGTTAAAAAATCTAAGAGTTTTTTATCTCTAGAATTTTGTTTCACAACTGAACTTTTGTCCGTTTGTGGGCAATATTTCCATAAATTGGAAAAACAGATTCAATAAAAATTATGCTATTTGGCTAGCGGTAAATAGTTTACAGTTTATGGCATTATGTTTGCTAAAACGAAGCCGGCTATGGATATATTTTAACTTTTATTTTATTGAAACCAGAACCAAACTCAATTGAGTTTCCAGGCAAGACAATTGCCTGTTATTACAACTTCGTAAATAAAGAATTTTTTAATTTATAAACCTTTTTAAATTAATGTTATGAGAAAATTTTTATTGTTTGTTTTAGTTGCTGCTTTATTTGCAGCTTGTGAAAAAGATGTTGAACAACCCGTTCAGGATGAGATGATGTTAAAGAGTGCTGA
>JBDLJS010000042.1:0-33229 GCA_039714235.1 Bacteroidota bacterium
GTAAATTTAACATCAGGCATAAAGTTTTTAAAGGCACAAAATCGAGTTTCCGTAACTCTTTCGAGGCACTTGAACTTGCCCTATCGTCGAATAGTAATCTGCTGATTCTCCTGGGAAGCTCAACCATTACCCCCATAGATTTGCTTGTTGGTTTACCAGAGCGAAAAATAATAAAACTGGCTGGCAAACTACCGGTGCTGGTGGTAAATCCACGCAGAGACAATTATCTTTTGTGTGAGTAAAGCCCCCTTCCCGACCTTCCCCCAAAGGGTGAAGGAGCAAAACAGTCAAAACAAGTTGAGTTGTAAAAGTTGCAGAGTAAGAAAAGGCAGAGGCGAAGAAGATATTAGCCATCAGTCATTAGGATAAATATCTACATCAAATATCCAGCATCAAACATCCAGAATCCAGTACAAATCTCAATTTTTATTACATTCGCATTTACAAATCATCCAGCATGAAGAAAACCATTCTTTTTTTATTGGTAATTGCAGCTTCTTTTTTAGTGAAATCTCAGGATTTTGAGTACCAGGTACTGTTTGAAGGGATTGGCGACAACCGCGAATATTTTAACCCGATTGCATATCCGCAAACTATTCTGGGTACCCGGGGTGCTTTCGAACTGGGCGTTACATTCGACAACCACAAACTACGCGGTGGATTAAGCCAACTGTTTGAGTTTGGCAGCGACATCGATTTTCAAAAACCAAAACTTACGCTTTATTACCAGTTTACCAACCAGCAGAAAGAGTTCGTTTTTGGGGCATTCCCAAGGCGCAATAAAATAGACTTTCCGTTGGCCATGCTTACCGATACCCTACTTTATTACCGCCCCAATATTGAAGGAATGTTTGGAGAAGTACGCTGGGACTGGGGCCGCCAAAACGGGTTTGTCGATTGGGTAAGCCGCCAGACAGAGGTAAACCGCGAGCAGTTTATGGCCGGCTTTTCGGGCGAAATGTCTTATAAAAACCTGTTTCTGGAAAACTATCTGCTTTTGTTTCACGATGCCCATGCAAAAATCGATTACCCCGGCGACAATATAAAAGACTACCTGGGTTTTGCGCTGCAGGCGGGAATTCGCACTTCACCGGATGCAGAGTTTACGGGTTATATAAAGACCGGTGTTTTAGGCTCGTCGTACCGGAAAAGAAATGTTACCGACGGGTATGTTAATGCAATCAGTCTGCTGACCGAGGCAAAAGCCCGTTACAAAAATTTTGGGGCAAAGTCGGTGTTACACACAGGAGGAAGCCACCAGTTTGCTTACGGCGACCCGTTTTACCGTGCCAATAACTACTGGCGCACTGATGTAATCTGGTATTTTATAAACCACGAAAAAGTAAAAGGCCGTTTTAACCTCTCGTTGCATGTTATCGACTGGAACGACCTCGACCAGCAGCAACAGCTCTCTATTGTTTATGTTTTTGGGAAATAGCTGGAAGTGGGAAAAACGAAGTAGGTTGCCATCGTTCATTAGTTAACACTCAACAATACTTTTTCTTACTAAATGTGGGATAATGCAAAAAGGGCAGCCTAAAAAGCTACCCCCCGGATTGTTGTTTCCCTGTAGAGAAATTGGTATTTGATATTTTATTTCTTTTTCTTTTCGCCCTTTTTTATCGTTTCTTCCTGTTTTTTACCTGCTTCACGTACTGCTTCTTCTCTTGCTTTGTCTGCTTCGTGAATAGCCTCTTCCCGTTTTTTATTAGTTTCGTGAATCATCTCTTCTCTTGCTTTTATAGCTTCGTGCTCTGCCTCCTCTATCTCCTTCATTCTTTCATGAACTGCCTGATCATGCTCTTTTCTGGCTTCCTGTTCAGCCTTCACTCTTTCCTTTTGAGCTTCATGCATGGCTTTTTGAGTTTCCTTTCTGGCTTCCTGTTCGGCTTTCACTCTCTCTTTTTGAGCTTTATGTACCTCTTCCTGTGCGTACAAGGGATGAATTGCTGCAAATCCAACCAGTACCACAAAAATTGCAAATAGCTTTTTCATTTTAATTCTATTATCGGTTTTCCTAATTGTAACGTACAAAATGAGAGAGAGTTTTTTATTCCCTTGCCCATTCCCTAAATTAATCTGTTAGTTTGGCATCAAGTACAGTTGTATTACCGGCAAAAATCTCTATATTTTCGAAAATTACCGGTTGGTAGTCGCTGTATTCCACTTTTACATTGTAGGCTCCTGCATCGATTCCCAGTATGGTGTAATACCCTGTAGAATCGGTTAATGAACTTGTATAAACAGTGTCTGCTGCAAGAACCGAAACCAGGGCTCCGTCAACAACCGAATCGGTGCTGTCGGTTACCATTCCTGACAAACTTCCAGTGGTTGAAAGATTTGAAGCTTTAATAACAGGTTTAAAATGAAATCCTTTAATTCCTGCCGGAGTATCAGGATTGCCCTGAACTTCGAATGATCGGCTGACATCAAAATCGAGCAGCAGTTCTGTTGTTAGTCCTCCAGCAACAACAATGGCCGGGTCGATGTAGATCTTTATCCCGGTTTCTGCACCACTCGGAACAAAAAGGTCGAATTCAGAACTATCGGATAATACAATGCTTGCCTCTGAAACATACAGCCTGATAAGATTGTAACTGCCGGACGGTACTTCCATATCAACCAAGGTTGCCGTTACTCCGTTTGTCAAATCAAGCAAATTAAAAGACATCTCTTCTTCACTTAATATAATAAACGGATATCCTTCACTGTCATCACTTTTCCTGATTTCAATTTTATTAATGGTTACGTTGGCTTCTGCAACAAGGTCTGACGGGAAAGGTGCGTCTGTTAATTGTACATTCAACCTGCCGGGTAATGAATCATTAACTGGTTCATCAATACAACCTGACATCATCAAAACAAATGTAACAGGGATAATTACAACTAATAATTTTATTAAACTTCTCATAATAAGTATTTATTTTCTGATTAATCGGTATCTATTTCCGATGCGTTTTCCAGATTTTCTTCAATTATATCGGCCAAATCGTTATTGGAATCTTTATTTATCCTTACAATATCATCACCGTCCACGATTGCCTGGCTGAAATCAACACCTTCAAAAAGGTGTTCCATATTTACCATTACCATAACCTGGGTTATCATATCATCAGCAATTTCAAAACCATCTGGATTTTCAGCCTTAAAATCTTCTGTCTGCGAATAGGTATATATAAACTTTTGTTCTCCGGATCCTTCCATTGTACAGGTACCGGAAATATACAAACTGTATCCAAGGTCCTCAGGAACATATAATTCAGCTTCAAATTTTGTATATATGCCGGGAGTTGTTACAACAACAGGAAACTCAGGCTCATTTGTTGCTGCCAGTAAATCAATCACATAAGGCCCCTCCAGATAGTATTCATTCTCTTCTTCCTGTTTATTTTCCTCTGATTCTTCATCGTCCATATCATCTTCTTCCAATTCGTCCTGTAGCTTTATTTCAATTTTTTCGAGGATAATTACGGCCGAATCAATCCCGAGGGTATCCATAACAGTACCACTTTTTAAAACAATTAATCCTGATTCTCCGTTATAAGCTTTAATGTCGAGGTCGATAGCCCCGATCTCAGAATCCTGTTTTTCGCACGCCATAAATCCTGCCAACAGCAGTACAATAAATACTTTAACAATTATCTTCATCCTATTCAATTTTACATTTAAACGCTGGTTTATTTACAAAAGTAATACCAAATCAAGTAACCCAAAGCTACCAGTACAACATCTTAATTTTATGCGACTTACAACATCGCACAACAATTATAAACCATTAAAAGATTATCATTTTGATAACATCCATAAAAAACTGATAAAAACGCAGAGAGGATCATTGGTTAATAGTCAGTAGACATCAGCTGCTATGTATTTGATACTGGATACTCGTTTTCCAAAAAAAATAAATTGAGAAAAGAACATTTAACTTCGCGGTTTTCTCCGTGGGAGTTCTTCGGATGTGGCCAAGGAGCCAGCCTGCCGGCAGGCAGGGAGTACCCTAACGTTTCCAGTCAGGGGGAGGTGGTTCCTGTTTACCGCCCGGAGGGTGGCATCCAGAATCCAGCATCGAGGATCTAGTAGACAATTTCCATCTCATCCAACAGATACCCTGCACCGGCAAATTTGTCGATAATAAACAGAACATAACGCACATCGAGGGCTATGTTGCGGCAACGCTCCGGATCGAACATAATATCGCTCATTGTGCCTTCCCAGCCGCGGTCGAAGTTAACGCCAATCAGCTCGCCGTTTCCGTTTACTACCGGGCTGCCGGAGTTACCACTGGTTGTGTGGTTTGATGCGGTAAAACAGACCGGCACATCGCCTTCAACCTCATATTTACCGAAATCTTTATCGTGGTACAGTTCTTTTAACCGGTCAGGCACATCGTAATCGTAAATCTCAGGATTGTCTTTGGCAATAATTCCGCTTAGGGTTGTGTAGTGTTTATATTTTACGCCGTCTTTGGGCTCGTACCCTTCCACTTTGCCGTAGGTTACACGCAGTGTCATGTTCGCATCGGGGTAAAATGCCTGATCCTTTTTCATCTCCATCAGCCCTGCCGTGTAGAGTTTCATGTTGCTGTTAATTTCGGGGACTATTTTTTTAACCTGCGGCGAAATATTGGTTTCGTATTTAAAGTTGAGCTGATTAAACATAGCTACCAGCGGGTCTTTCCTCAATTTCAGCAATTGCTTTTCAGGTCCGTTTTTCAATAGTTTCTCCAGTTTTTCGTGGTTAAGCAAAACCGATTTAATGTACACCTTTTTCACCAGTTTTTCTGAACCAAACTTATCGGTGGTTTTAATAAAACCTACCGGTAAAAATTCGGCATCTACACCTTCGCGAAGCATGGGCATCAGTGCAGCAAACAGTTTTTCGTCGGTAGGCTGGTTAAAATCTTTTAAAAATGCCGGAAGCCCTTTCAGCATTGATTCCCTGAGCGATTCTGCCTTTTCGGGCTGTTTGTTTTCAATATTATTTATTATTGAATTAACGAGCCTTGCCTGCCTGAATATTTCCACTCCGCGAAATACCGTTTCGGAGTAATAATCGCTCGCTTTAATGTATTTTGCATAACGGGTGTACAACTCCTCAAAACTTTCAAAAATCGCTTTGTATTCCGATTCCCAGGTTCCGTTTTCAATGGCCCAGTTTTTAAACTCCTCTTCGTAAGCCAGTTTTTTATTCACGGCATCCAGGCGTTCGAGGCCTTTAATTTCACCTTGCCATTTTTTCCATGCATTGCTTATACTCTGGTATTTTGCAGCATACTGAATCCTGATTTTTGGATCGGATTCCATGTCAGCACCAATTATTTCAAGCTTTTTGTCGCGCAGCATAATCCGGTCGGGGTCGCGTTGGTTCATGGTAATTTCCACCTCCTGGTGAGGCCAGTATTGCATGGTACGCCCGGGGATTCCAAACACCATGGTAAAATCGTTATGCTCCACTCCTTTCATCGAAACGGGGAAAAATTTTTTGGGTTTGTATGGTACATTATCAGGTGAATATTCTGCCGGCTCGTTATCCGCGTCGGCATAAACACGGAAGAGCGAAAAATCGCCGGTATGGCGCGGCCACATCCAGTTATCGGTATCGCCGCCAAACTTGCCAATGGCCGATGGCGGAGCGCCTACCAACCTTACATCTTTATAAACTTTATAAACGTAAAGGAAGTACTGATTGCCATAAAATAGCGGCTTTACTGAAGCCCTGAACTTACCTTCCTCTGTTGCCTCCTTTTGTATTTTGGCTGAGTTCTCTTTAATCTTTTTGTCCTTCTCGTCGCCGGTAAGGTTTTCAGTTCCTTCCAGCACCTGTGAGGTTACATCTTGCATATACTCCAGAAAACTTACCGTTAATCTTTCGTTTGGCAGTTCCTCGTCCCTGCTCATGGCCCAGAAACCATCGGTAAGGTAATCGTGTTCTACCGAACTGTGCGATTGAATCCGTCTGTAACCGCAATGGTGATTAGTAATTAACAGGCCATCGCCCGAAATCAGTTCGCCGGTGCATCCCCCGCCAAAAATTACAACTGCATCTTTCATGCTCGAATGGTTCACATCGTAAATATCCTGTGCAGTAAGTTTAAGACCCATTTCCTGCATTTCTGCCAGGTTGTATTTTTCGAGCAAAATGGGAATCCACATTCCCTCTTTGGCTGATAACTGAACTACGGAAAAAACAAAAACCAGGAACAACGATACTCTTCTCATTACTTAAATATTTGTATTAAATGAATTGTCAAATAGATTAAAACTGAAATTAAGAAGCAATTTTTTTTTGACTATTTTAGAGTTAATCCGTTTCTTGCATCCATTCTTACCTCATCAAATTTCTTTCTCATTTTATTAAGTATTTCTTTGATGTTGGGATCGTCCGCCAGGTTTACATGTTCCTCAGGATCGTTTTTGTGGTCGTACAGCTCTTCGTTAACTTTATTTGCCTCTTCTCCCCATCGGGTGTACCGCCAGCGGTCGGTTCGTATGCTGGCGCCTTTGCCAACTGTTATGGTGTATGCTACCGATTCTTCCGGTTTGATTTCTTCACCCCGGATAACTCCGGCCAGACTTTCTCCCTGTAATATTTCAGGTTGTTTGTCAGCCAGCCCGCACAGTTCTGTTAAAGTTGGATAAAGGTCGACCAGTTCGGTTATTGATTTGCACGATGTTCCGTGTTGTTTTTTATAGCCGGGATGAGAAATTATCATGGGTACACGGGCCACACCTTCCCATAAACTGTGCTTCGCCCAGCAATCGTGCTCGCCAAGGTTGTAACCGTGGTCGGAAATAAAAATCACAATCGTTTCGTTCCTTACTTTCAACCGATCCAATACATCGAGCAAACGGCCCACCTGCTGATCCATAAACCTTACACTTGCCATGTATGCCTCTATAGCCTGCCGTTGCTGTTTCTCGCTCATTCCCTGTACATTTCCATTCTGATTTCTCAGGGCATCTTTTGGTACATTATCTCCAATAACAAATTCCGGCAATTCCATTTCATCCTCAGGATACGGTTCGAAACAGTTTTCAGGAGCAATTAAAGGCACGTGAGGACGTACCAGCCCAACTCCGAGGAAGAATGGAGCATTGGGTTTTAACCGCTGTTTATTGGTACCACCGGGAGCCAGTTTGCCGGTTCTGTTCTCGAGTATTGCAATGGCCTGGCTTACGGTAAGATAATCAGTTTGTGTTTCCTCCAGTTCATCAGGTAAAATCATTCTCGAGAAATTGGCGCCGTAATGAAGGTTTTTAGGAGACAGCAGTTCTAAAATACCGCCGCTCATGGTTTCGGGCCCCATTACATTGTATGCATAGTCCCACGAATCGGGGTCGTCTCCACCGGGGGCACCACGTTCAATTCCTCCGGGAACTCCCATGTGGTATATTTTCGACACCCGTGCAGAATAGTATCCATTCTCCTTAAAAAAACCGGCCAATGACGGATGATTTGCCAGTTCGGGAGTTACAGCACGAAAACTACCGTGCACATGACTATTACCTGTTACACCATTAGTTTCGCAATGAAGACCACTCATAAAGGAAGCCCTTGACGGACCGCAAAGCGGGTATTGGCAATAAGTTCGTGTGAAACGCACACCTTCTTCTGCCAAACGGTCGAGATGCGGCGTGTGCTTATCCAATTCCATGTATGGGCCAATACGGGTATTTAAATCGTCTGAAACAATTAACAGGATGTTAGGATTCGAAGAATTCCCACATAAAGGTTGAGCAATTGAATTTTGAGAAATGAATACGATCAATAAAAGGATTGATATTCTAAAAAAATAGTGATCCATAATAACTTAGGCTTAAAATGATTTATCTCAAATTTAATATGTTTTAGGGTTCATTTTAACTTATTTATAAAATTTTTAGTATAATTTTTACAATGCTGAATAACAATAATTACTAAAAAAAAGGAAGACAAATACATGAGCATTAATCTTCCCTTACTGCCGTCAGTGTCTTCAGACTTCCAGCTTCTTCCTATTTTAACTCAAGTTTTTTAAAGTTTGAATAATTTTTTCCCCTGATTTCTTCAAAGGCTTCAACCATCTCTTGTAGTTTTTCCGGGTTGTCATCAGCCAGGTTATTCTGTTGGTTGACATCATCTTTCAGGTTATAAAGCTGCCAAACAGTGTCATTACCAGTTTCAATATTAACCTGCCTGCTTAATGCTGCTCCTTTATATGGTGGAATCAGCGCCCAATCGCCTTTACGCATGGCAGTACGTGTCGATGCTTCAAGTATTAGCTCTTCTCTGCCAGTATTACTTTTCCCCATTAAGACATCCAGCAGGTTCTTGCTGTCCTGAGTATTATCCTCGCTTTCAACCAATGCGGCCAACGATGAAAGTAAATCTACCTGGCAAACCAAAGCGTCAGAAACGGTTGGCTCAATTTTTCCTTTCCAGTAGGTAATAAACGGCACACGTGTACCAGCTTCAAACAAGCTGTACTTCCCTCCCCTGTATGGCCCCCAGGGAGTGTGACTCCCAATTTTTTCAACAGCATCATCGTAATAGCCATCGTTTAAAACAGGGCCGTTATCGCTTGAAAAAATTATCAATGTATTTTCCAAAATCCCTTCATCTTCAAGGGTTT
Source organism: Bacteroidota bacterium (assembly GCA_039714235.1). Classification (GTDB taxonomy): domain Bacteria; phylum Bacteroidota; class Bacteroidia; order Bacteroidales; family Prolixibacteraceae; genus Draconibacterium. The sequence continues at coordinate 8,612 of JBDLJS010000042.1, forward strand.
TAACAAATTCTCCCAAACACCAGTCAGCCTCAACAATTGCATCACCCCGCGGCCCCATTCCCGACATTCCCTCAAACCTTGGATGTGGTGTACGCGGTACATGTGGCTGTTGCATGGTATAGAGAAGGAAAAACGGGTCTTCCTTATGTTTTTTTACATACTCGCGGGCTTTTGCCAGAAAATGATCGGCCATGTCAATATCCGACCATTTGGCCTTTTCGCCGCCTTTCATGAATCCAATTCGAGGAATACCGTTTACAATACTGTTATTATGGCCGTGATGCCATTTCATTGTCAGCAGTTCCGGGTTATCTTTCCCAGTTGGCTCTCCTTCAAAATTCTTTTTATAATCAACTTGTATCGGATCGTTGGGATCCAGTCCAACCACATCACCATTATCGATATACACTGTAGGAACCCGATCTTGTGTGGCTGCCAAAATATAAGAATAGTCGAAACCTACTTCGTTTGGCCCCGGTGAAACATGTTCATTCCAGTTAACATTTCCACTGCCAAGCCCCAGGTGCCATTTACCTACAATTCCGGTATGATAGCCCTTCGACTTGAGCATCTTTGGAATTGTCATCTGTTCTATCCCGATTATAAGCGGTGCTGTCCCCGGAAGGATTTTAGCATCTTTCTCGCGCCATGGATAAACTCCTGTAAGTAATCCATACCTGCTGGGTGTACAGGTTGAAGATGTGGCATGGCCATCGGTAAACAATACCCCTCCTTGTGCAAGTTTATCAATATTTGGAGTTTTAAGTTCTGTAGAACCAAAGGCTCCCACATCGCCATACCCCAAATCGTCTAAATATACAATTACAATATTAGGCTGAGCGGTTTTTTCTTTTTCTGTTTTACCGCTTTTACAACTTACAAACAAAGTCAAAAATAATAGTGCAACAATTCCGGCTTCTTTAAATCTTCTCATTTCGGTATCAGGTTTTATAATTCTCATTCTTTTTTTATGATATACAAGTATAGACGTTTTTCATTTAGGATAATACCTATTTCCCTTCAATAACAGGTGAAATTCTCGTCAAATTAACGTACCAAATATTTTCTGGAATTTTCTAAATACCTGAAACAGAATATTGAAATTGTTTTTATCTCATTATAATTTAAAATTTTCAGCGGTATTCGATGGAACTCGCACGTTTTGATCATACTCTTTGGTAAAAATCTTGATTTACATGCTCGTTTCAATATATTTGCAATATAAATCAGTCACTAAACTAAATAAATAATGAAACGTAAATTCTCTATTCTGTTTGTTACCCTTCTTTTTGTTTTATCTACTACTTTAAATGCCCAAGTCACTCTCCCTGCAATCTTTGGCGATGGCATGGTGCTTCAACAACAAACCGAAGCGGCTATTTGGGGGAAGACGCAGAAAAACAGTACTGTTCAAATAACTACCTCCTGGAATAAAAAAAACTATTCGGCCGAGGCAGATTCTGACGGGAACTGGAAATTAAAAGTCGAAACACCTGAGGCCGGAGGTCCTTATTCCATAACCATTTCGGATGGAAAAGAAATTACATTAAGTGATGTATTAATTGGAGAGGTTTGGGTTTGCTCTGGCCAATCGAATATGCAAATGCCCATGAGAGGCTATTACAACCAGCCTGTTTTGGGAGCGAACGAAGCTATTGCTACATCTACAAATAAATCCATTAGGTTAATAACCATTGAGCGGGATAAAAGCCTGGAAACTAAGGAAGATTTTTCGGGAGGATGGCTGGAATGTAATCCCGGAAATGTTGGAAATTTTAGTGCAACTGCTTATTTCTTTGGGCGATTGATTCAAGATGCTTTGGATGTGCCGGTTGGATTAATTTGTTCGGCCTGGGGTGGTACCCGAATTGAACCCTGGATAAGCGAAAGTGGAATAAAAAACTTTGACTGGGTAAATCTACCAGATAAAAAAATGGAAGACGATTTCACACAACAAACACCAACCGTGTTGTTTAATGCCATGATATCTCCGATGGTTGGTTATGCAATTAAAGGGGCTTTGTGGTATCAGGGCGAATCGAACCGCAACGAGCCAAAGGAATATGAAAAATTGATGCCAGGTTTAATTGAAAATTGGCGTGCCGAATGGGGAATTGGCGATTTCTCTTTTTACTATTGTCAGATTGCACCGTTTGAATATGGCAATGGAATAAATTCAGCCTTTCTGCGCGAAGCACAATTAAAGGCATCAACAGCCATTCCAAACATTGGCATGGCTTGTTTAATGGATGTAGGCGAAAAAAATAATATACATCCGGGTGAAAAAGAAGCCGCCGGAGAAAGACTTGCTTTTCAAGCTCTTGCCAACACATATAATATGTCGGGGTTTGAATTCTCAGGTCCTACCCTAAAAGAGATGAAGGTTGAAGGAAGCGTGGTAAAACTCACTTTCGACCATGCAAAAAACGGGTTAACAACATACGGAAAAGAGTTGAAAAACTTTAAAGTTGCAGGTGAAAATAAACGGTTTTATCCGGCGCAGGCTATTATTACCCGACAGGGAATAACCCTTTCTTCTCCACTAGTTGAAAAACCGGTTGCTGTTCGTTACGCTTTCGAGGATTTTGTGGTTGGCGAACTTTTTAATACAGAAGGGTTGCCTGCTTCATCGTTCAGGACAGATGACTGGGAGATGAAGTGAAAGAAGCCCGAAGACGCCTGCATGCAGGTAGGCAGGAAAGACCGATGACTGGTGACCGAAGTCAGGAACCAGAATACGGTAAAAATTTATTTATAATCAGCCCCAGTCAGGCTATTCAGCACTGATTGCTGCCAAATAAGGAGTTGTTGTTGCATGGTATCCACAACACCGGGAAAAGAATCAGCCAGATTATTAGTTTCAGCAGGATCATTTTGAATGTCATATAACTCATAATCCTTTTCATTGGATGACTTTCCTTCAACAATCAGTTTATATTGGTCTTTCATCATTGTGCGTTCACCATTAAAATCTTTTTTCGAGATACTTTCATATTTAAAATTTCTGAAAGTACGGGTATGTTTCCCAGCCATCATCTTAACAAGAGGCGTGGTTCCTTCCTGAAGCCGGGGCTCGATGTATGGCTGAGCTGAATTATCGAAAACTTTCCCCGATTGGAATTTCCAGAAAAACAGGGATTCCTTACGTTTTGATGAAGGTTTCTTAAACAAGGAAACCAGACTGGTTCCATCAATCGGCCGATCAGGAAGAGGTTGACTGGTTAGTTCTGCAATTGTTGGCAAAAAATCGCTGGTAACCGAAATGCTTTTTGTAACCGCGTTTTCCTGAATCATTGCCGGCCATTCCATCACACCGGGGACTAGTACACCGCCTTCGTAAAGCGAACCTTTTTGAGCCCGAATAGTCATTCCTGTCCTGGCTGCACTCGAAGGGGTACCGTTGTCGCCGCAATACCAAAGCATAGTATTTTCCCGCAAATTATTCTTCTTTAAAAATTCGCGAAGGTTGCCTATTGCCCTGTCCATGGCAGTAATCTCAGCATAACGTTCCTGTAAAACATCGCGAAGAGGACGTTCGGTTTTCTCACCTGTTTCATTCGATGTCAGGCTGACTTTTTTATTATTCAGGCTATCAGGAAGATTATTGTAAAGTGCCAGATCTTTGGGCAAACCACTGTATGGTTCGTGTGGAGAACCGAACCAAACCACTACAAAATATGGCTTGTTTTTACCTTCCGATTTTTTAATAAACTGAATTGCTTCTTCGATAAGTATTTGTGAGCCTTCTCCTTCAATTTTTTGTGGAGTTTCTCCATTACGGGATAAAACCGGATTCAGCTCAAAGAAATTATCGTGCGATAACCATTCGTCAAATCCCATTGCCCCGGGACTGGTGGGAGATTCTTTTTTAACAGGCCCCAGATGCCATTTCCCGTAATGAGCACAGACATATCCTGCATTTTTTAGAAGATGTGCAATTGTTATCTCTTCAGGACGGATAGACCAGTTGGGAGAAAATGTTCCGTAACGGTTCGGATGTCTGCCTGTCATAAAACTTCCGCGCGTTGGCGAACAGCTGGAGTGTCCCGAATAAAACCGATCGAAACGTAATCCATTGGCTGCCATTTCATCCAAAACCGGAGTTTTTATAAAAGGATGGCCGTTGTAACCTACTTCATCCCATCCATGGTCGTCACCCATCAGAAGGATGATGTTAGGTAATTCGTTTTGACTCGTTTCTTTTTCCTTTTTTGAATTGCTGCATGAAAAGGCAATTACTGCAAAGATTAAGGCAATTTCGATGGTTTTAAATGTTGAGTTCATAAAGCAATTCTATACAATTTAATTTTAATTGCCATTCCCACGTTCGTGGGAATAACGGTTTTAACGTTGATAGTCTTTTATGGTATTCCCCTCTTCCAAAACCGGTAATAATTCATCCACAATTTCGGGATGGCCGGCTGCAACGTTTTTAGTTTCATTCGGATCATCATTATGATTGTAAAGCTCGATGCCGGGCTCTTCATTCCTGTAATATTTCATTAATCGGTAATCGTCTGTCCTGACCGAAAATCCTTTCCGCCAATAACTGTAGGCTGTGTTTCGCCACTCGGAATCCCCGGGATTTTTCATTAATGTGGTCAAGCTATTTCCATCTAAAGAATGACTGACCGGAGTACCACACAATTCCATCAAAGTTGGATAAATATCGGTAGTACTTACTATTTTGTTTATGGTTTTACTATTTTTCATTCCCGGTACTCTCATCATAAAAGTACTGTGCAGGGCACGGTCGAAAATAGTATGTTTCCCCCATACCAGGTGGTCGCCAAGATGCCATCCATGGTCGCCCCATACAACTACAATTGTATTCTCAGCTAATTCCAGTTTGTCAACCTCATCTAATAATTTTCCTATTTGAGCATCGATAAAACTTACACATGCAAAATAGGCATGCCTGGCTTTCCGGGCATAATCGTCGGAAACCGGTCCATCGAGCGATGCTTTTTCTTCGCCCAGTTTATACTGGTTAAACTCGCCGCTTCTATGCAGGCTTGCCTTTGAAGAATTCCCGGGGATACCGGCAAACGGAGCAACAGGCAGTTCATCGCGGTTGTACATATCCCAGTATTTTTTCGGGGCAGTAAAAGGTAAATGAGGTTTGAAAAAGCCTACGCCCAAAAAGAAAGGCTGGTCTTTAGATTTTAATTCGTTTAGTTTTTTTATTGCACGAGTAGCGGTCAGGCCATCGGGGTAATCTTCGTCTGGAACATCGGCACATTCGTACGGTTTTACCTCCTTATTTAAGGAGTTCCTGTTGGTTCCGTCGGCATATCCAAAAAAAGCGTTGTGCCCGCTCCCCCACTTTTCATCGTCCAGCAGCATCTCGTTCCAACTGTGTGGAAGCTCCAATTGGTTGCCCGGCTCATCAAGGTAACCATAAACATAACCATCAGGATGGTGGGAGATTTTACCGATTCCTACCGTATAATATCCGTTTCGTTTTAAATGATGAATAAAAGTTTCGGGAATATCCTTTTCCGGTTGTTCAGATAATGTTTCGGCGGTAATGCTATTTCTGGTGTGAGCTACAGAAACCGGCAATTGCCCGGTAAGCAAACAATGGCGGGAAGCTCCGCAGGTTGGTATATTCACGTAATGATGAGTGAACAGAAATCCGTTCTCTGCCAGTTTATCGAGGTTAGGCGAATGAATATGTTCGTTACCATAACAACCGAGTTCAGTACGAAGATCGTCGACGAAGATAAATATTACGTTAGGTTTTTGTTCTTGTTTTTCATGTTTTGGATTACAGGAGTATAATAAGATAAAAAACAGAGGAATACTTAAAAAATATTTTAGTTGGTTCATATTATTTGTTTTTGACGATTTAAAAATAGAAAAGTTTTTTAGTCCGGTATAATACAATACTCTGATTTGAAAAAAGAATTATCAAGTATAATTTATTTCAGTTAATTGGTTTGAAAATTTTTTATTTCAATTAAAAACCTACATTTGCTCAAATAAAGCCACAATTTATTTAAACTGTCATTCAGAGAACGATTATAAAATTATATAAATCGTTATATGGATACTATTAATTATAATTCGGACTGGCGCAAAGTAGCGTCTACCATTTATCAGAAACCAATCGATTCAAAAATTTACGGGACTGTTGAATTGGATGTTACTGATATTGAAAAATTCATTGTCAAAAAAAGAAAAGAAGGAATAAAAACTACCCTTACCTACATCATTACTTTAATTGTTGGCAGAGCAATACGACAAGATGTTCCGGAATTAAATACCTATGTAAAAAGAGGTAAAATTAAACAACGTAAACAAGTTAATGCAACTGTAAGTGTACTTTTACCGGGAGGACAAATGGGATCTGTAAAAGTTGAAAATGCAGATCAATTAACCATTTCAGAGTTGTCAGATGAAATAGCGAAAGAAATTCGGAGCTCACGCAAAGGAGATGAAAACGATACTATGCAATCGAAAAATATGCTGGCATCTTTTCCCTGGCCATTCAGAAAGTGGTTATTCAAATTGTACCGAACAATCACAATTCATTGGGGAATTTCACTTCCTGGTATCGGACTTGATTCCAATAGTTTTGGTTCTTACGTAATTTCAAATATCGGTAGCGTTGGTTTAGACACAGGATATGGTTCATTATTACCTTCTTCTAATGTTTCGGTAGTTTGGATTTTAGGTACTATTGTAAAAAAGCCTGTAATAATTGACGATGAGATTGTAGTGAGGCGGATAATGGCTTTATCAGCTACTTTAGATCATCGGGTTGTTGATGGATCTCATGGCGGCAGAATGTTTCGTAAAATAAAATATTTGTTAAAGAATCCTGAACTTTTAGAAAATCCGCCCGATAAATCAAAAGCTATATTTTAGAAATTGTTTACAGTTAAATTAGAAACCTCCAAAACTTTTCAAATACTGTTACAAAACATATTGTTCAATTTTTTCCCGTGTACGAACACGAAAATTTAAAAAAATCTATATTTTTGTGTTCAATACATTATACGAATGTATTACAACAACCTATAAAACAATACATTATAGAAACAAATAAGCAAATAAGAATTAAAGACATCGCCGAAAAAGCACACGTCTCAATCGGCACTGTCGACCGGGTATTGCATAATCGAGGAGAAGTTGCCGAATCAACCAAAAAGAAAATTCTCAAAATTGTTGAAGAACTGGATTATCATCCCAATATTCTTGCCAGTACCCTGGCATCGAAAAAATCGGCAGTTTTTGCAACCTTACTACCTCAACCACCATCGATAGAAGGATACTGGAATAAACCATTTATCGGCATAAAAAAACGGATAGTTGAACTGAGGCAATACGGAGTTCAAATTCAGCCATTTACATTCAACCAGACCGAGTCGAAAAGTTTTGTTACTGAATCTGAAAAAATACTTGAACTTAAACCTGACGGAGTGGTTTTTGCACCGTTTTTCAAAAAAGAATCAGTAAAGTTTATTGAAAAACTAAATAAACAAGAAATACCGTTTGTTTTTATCGATTCGGAAATTAAAAATGTAGGACAGTTAAGCTATATCGGACAGGATTCTTATCAAAGCGGTCTGGTTTCAGGTAAATTACTTGATATGATAATACCAGATGGCAATATTCTGGTGATTCATTTTGCAAAAGAGATGGATAACCAAAACCACCTTGTCCAGCGCGAAAAAGGATTTTACGACTGGTTCCTGAATAAGGAGGATAACAAACATCAGTTGTTCACTTGCGAAATTGCAAATACTGATGGCACTGGTTGGATGAAAAAAATTAAAGAGAAGATAATCCGAAAAAAAATTAAAGGCATTTTTGTTACCAACTCTAAAGTATTTTTTATTGGCCGGTTACTACAAAAACTAAATTCATCTGATATAAAAGTTATTGGGCACGATCTTTTAAAGGAAAATGTAGAATTTTTGAAAAAGGATGTTGTACAGTTTCTAATCTGCCAACGCCCTGAAGAGCAAGGATATAATGCAATAAACAAACTATTCAGGAATATAGTCCAGAAAAGAGTTATCGCAAAAGAAAACTATACCTCCATCGATATCGTAACTAAAGAAAACGTCAATTACTATAAAGGATTTAAATAAAAAATATGAAAGCATTATCATTTAATGATTTAAAAGGGAAAGTATGTGTAATTACCGGTGGTGCCGGTGTTCTCGGAACAGCAATGGTAAAAGCCATTGCTTCAGTTGGGACCAAAATTGCTATTGCCGATATAAATAAAGAAGTAGCTGATAAAGTTGCAGCTGAGATTGCAGCCGAATCGGGGGCTGAGGTTATCGGTATTGAAGCCAATGTACTCGACAAAAATTCGTTGGAAAAAGCGAAAGCTGAAATAAACGAAAAACTGGGAGAAATAAATATTTTGATTAACGGGGCAGGCGGAAACAGTCCGCAGGCAACAACAAAAGTTGAACAAATGTTGGAAGAAAACCTTGACAACCTGGAAGATACCTTCTACGGATTGGAAATGGAAGGTTTTGATAAAGTATTTGCATTAAATTTTAAGGGCACACTTTTGCCTACCATGGTTTTTACAAAAGATATGTTAAAACATAAAAAAGGTGTGGTTTTAAATATCTCTTCCATGAATTCGTACAAACCATTGACAAAAATTCCGGCTTATTCGGCGGCCAAAGCCTCAATCAATAATTTTACTGAATGGCTTTCGGTGCACCTGGCAAAAGTTGGAATAAGGGTGAATGCCATTGCTCCCGGATTTTTCATTACACACCAGAACCGTTTTCTGGTTATGGATGAAAAAACAGGGAACTACTCCCCTCGCGGACAAAAAATTGTTGACAATACCCCCATGGGGAAATTTGGCGAACCTGAAGATTTACAAGGGACTACACTATTTTTAATTTCAGATATTTCAAACTTTATTACCGGAATTGTAATTCCTGTTGATGGTGGCTACAGCGCATTTGGTGGAGTTTAACAGCCTTTTTAAACCTAAATAACTAATTTTAAAAGTAACACGAATTAAAATGAGTATCAAATTAAAAAAAGATTGTAAATATGCCATGTTGGTACCAACCAGCATGGGAACAAGAATTACACCAGATAATGGACAACCGGTTCATGTTAGCAATAAATTTACTTTACAGGCAACAAGTGCTGAAACCAATGTAGCCAGCATTTCATCTTATCTTGGATTACCCGTAAAAGTTTTAACCACTTTTGTAAAAGGCAGTCCTATAGCGCAGTTTATTAAAAGTAATCTGAAAGCACGACACATGGATTACGAAGGCCCCGAAGTTGAACAGGGAACCCCCTGGGGTTATCGCCACCAGATAAATATTGCAGACAGTGGATTCGGCACACGCGGTCCCCGTGTTTTTAACGACCGTGCCGGCGAAGTTGGACGAACACTTAATGCTAAAGATTTCGATTTGGAAAGAATATTTGGAGAAGAGGGAGTTCAAATTGTTCATTTATCAGGTTTAATTGGTGCACTTTCACCTGAAACTACGCAATTTTGTCTTGAAGTAGCCAGGGCGGCAAAAAAACACGGCACCCGAATCTCTTTCGACCTGAACCACAGAGCATCATTCTGGAAAGGCCGCGAAGAACAACTCAGAAAGGATTTTATGGAGATTGCATCAGTTTCCGACATTTTAATTGGTAATGAAGAAGATTTCCAGCTCTGTTTTGGCATTGAAGGCCCTGAAGCCGGTGGTGAAGGATTAAAAGCTAAAATTGACGGATTTAAAGGACTCATTACAAGAGTAAAAGAGACTTTCCCCAATGCTTCGGTATTTGCTACCACACTTCGCGAAGTTATCAGTGTAAACGAACACTTATGGGGTGCAATTATGCTCGAAGATGAAAACTGGCATGTTGTAGAACCACGTAAAATCAGTGTCCTCGACCGTATTGGTGGAGGCGATGGATTTGTTGGTGGCATGTTGTACGGAATCCTGAAAAACTGGAATGCTGAAAAGTGGCCACAATTTGGCTGGGCAACTGGCGCAATGGCTACTACTTTCTTAACCGACTACGCTCAACCTGCCGACGAAGAACAGGTATGGAGCATATGGAGTGGAAATGCACGTGTAAAAAGATAGATTCTCATCCTCTGTATTACTCTGTGCCTTCTCCGTGTTTCTCTGTGGTAAAAATAAAACCACAAAGTCAACCAAGGAGGCACTAAGCAACTCTATACAAAATTTTATAATCACAATTCAACAATCAAAAATGATATATTACGAACAGGGCTCCATAAATACCTCATTATCTGCTAAAGACCTAAAGAAAGGCCTTTTCGAGGCTCTGAATAAAATGGGAGCAAAACAAAAAGTTCTGGCAATTCCGCCCGACTATACCCGTTTACCATCGCGCGCTGGAGAATTAACAGAATTTGCATGGGAATATTTTGGCGAAAAGCTAACCGATGTTTTACCTGCGCTGGGAACTCATACGCCGATGACGATGGTACAAATTAGCCACATGTTTGGAAAAATGCCAACTGATTTAATCCGTGAACACGACTGGAGAAACGATGTGGTTAATCTTGGAACAGTCCCATCTGAATTTGTAAAAGAGGTTTCTGGAGGTGCTGTCGATTTTAACTGGCCGGCACAAGTAAATAAATTGCTGGTTGAAGGCAATTTCGACCTCATTTTATCTATCGGGCAGGTTGTTCCGCACGAGGTGGTTGGAATGGCCAACTACAACAAAAATATTTTTGTTGGCACCGGTGGCGCTGAAGGCATAAATAAAAGCCATTACATTGGTGCCGCTTATGGAATGGAAAAAATGATGGGCCATGCCGACACTCCCGTTCGCAAGATATTCAATTATGCTTCCGAGAATTTCTCTAATCACCTGCCAATTGTTTATGTTCAAACTGTAGTTGGGGTGAATAAAAACGAAGAGTTACAAACCTACGGGATTTTTATTGGCGATGATTTTAGTGTTTTCGAAAAAGCGGCAAAGCTTTCGTTACAAGTTAATTTCGAAATGCTCGACAAACCAATTAAAAAGGCTGTGGTCTGGCTCGATCCTACCGAATTTAAAAGCACATGGCTGGGAAATAAAAGTGTTTACCGCACCCGCATGGCACTGGCCGACGAAGGTGAGTTAATTGTTTTGGCCCCGGCTTTAAAAGAGTTTGGCGAAGACAAAGAAATTGATAAACTCATCAGGAAATACGGATATTTTGGAACACCTCACACTCTAAAATTGGTGCAAGAGAACGAAGATCTGCAAAATAACCTGAGCGCTGCTGCACACTTAATTCACGGATCATCCGAAGGGCGTTTCAGTATAACTTATTGTCCGGGAAAAGGAGAAGAGAACCTGACACAACAAGAAATTGAGAGTGTTGGTTTTAAATATGGAGATTTTGATGTGGTAACAGCAAAATATGATCCTGATAAATTAAAAGAAGGCTATAATACCATGCCCGATGGAGAAGAAATTTTTTACATCTCAAATCCGGCATTGGGACTTTGGGCATTTAAAGACAGATTTGAATATTAAAAAAGTCACGGTTGGAAGTCGCAGCTGGAAGTAAAGACAGGGCACGCCCTGTCTCCTAAAAAAGGAGAAACATGAAAAAACTCAATACGATTAACTGGGGAATAATTGGAGTTGGTGACGTTACCGAGGTAAAAAGCGGACCTGCCTTTTATAAAACTGAACATTCACGCTTGGTTGCTGTAATGCGTCGTAATGCAGAAAAAGCGGCCGATTATGCCAGGCGTCACAACATTCCCAAATGGTATTCAAATGCAACCGAACTGATTAATGATCCCAATGTGGATGCAGTTTACATAGCTACCCCACCCTCTTCTCATGCGAAATATGCCATAGAGGCCATGAGGGCTGGCAAGCCGGTTTATGTTGAAAAACCAATGGCAAAAAATTACGCTGAATGTCAGGAAATGTTGAAAGTAGCAGAAGAAACCGGAATGCCTTTGTGGGTAGCCTATTACAGGCGAAGCTTACCGTCATTTCTGAAAGCAAAAGAACTGATTGAATCGGGGATAATTGGGAAACCACTAATTGTATACATTAATCTTTATAAAACTGCATCTGAACGAAACCAAACTTCAGAAGAAATGCACTGGCATGTTTTTCCTGAAATTGCTGGTGCTGGTCATTTTTTTGATTTGGCTTCACACCAGTTCGATTATCTCGATTTTATCTTAGGTAAAGTAACTAAAGTCAATGGCCAGGCTGCGAACCTGGCCGGCCTTTATCCTGCAGAAGATACGGTTTCCGGCACATGGAAACATGAATCGGGAGTTATTGGTTCCGGTAGCTGGTGTTTTGTTGTAGATAAAAATTCAGTAAAAGACGAAATTAAAATAATTGGAGAAAAAGGTGAAATCTCCCTGCCCTGTTTTTCACCTCCGGGAAAGCTGACACTAAAAACTTCGAATGGAGTTGAAGAAATGACATTCAATAATCCGGAACACATTTCGCAAAACCTGGTTCAGCAGGTAATTGATGAATTACGGGGAGTTGGAAAATGTGTCAGTACAGGGGAATCAGCTGCCCGTACCAGTTGGGTGCTGGAGAAGATGGTGAAAGGATATTATAAAAAGTAATTATTTGAGATTAAATGAAAGTTGTAATAGACGATAAAATACCATACATAAAAGGTGCTCTGGAACCATTTGCAGAAGTGATTTATCTTCCGGGAAGCAAAACAACCGCAGAAGTGGTAAAAGATGCCGATGCATTAATAACGCGTACCCGGACGATTTGTAACAGGGAACTGCTCGATGGCTCAAAAGTAAAATTTATTGCGACCGCAACAATCGGGTACGATCATATCGATACTGAGTATTGCAAAAAAGCTGGAATTGAGTGGACTAATGCACCGGGCTGCAATGCAGAAAGTGTAAACCAATACATTGCATCAGCGCTGTTGTCTTATTCTATGAAAAACAGGTTCGACCTGAAAGAAAAAACCATTGGAATTATTGGTGTTGGGCAGGTTGGCTCTAGGGTAGCAAAGACCTGTGAAACCCTGGGAATGAAAGTTTTATTAAACGACCCTCCACGTGAACGGGCCGAAGGCCCCAAACAATTTGTTTCGTTGGAAATTATTCAGAAAGAAGCTGATATTATCACGTTTCATGTTCCGTTAAATATGGACGGCGAAGATGCTACTTTTCACATGGCTAATGAAGAGTTTGTACAAATCCTTGAAAAAAAACCACTGCTAATTAATTCGTGCCGGGGTGAAGTTTTTGATTCGGTTGCTATTCACAAGGCAATAAAAGCCAAAAGCATTTCAGGTTTTATTACCGATTGCTGGGAAAACGAACCTAACCTGAATTTGGAACTGTTAAATCTCGCCGATTATGGTACACCGCACATTGCCGGTTACTCAAAAGACGGAAAAGCCAATGGCACCAAAATGAGCGTTCAGGCGGTTAGCCGGTTTTTTAACCTGAGAATTGACAACTGGGAACCAACCGGTGTAGAGCTTCCAAAGAATACGAATATAGAAATAGACGGGAACCAACGCCGGGAATATTCAATCCTTGCAGAGGCCATCCTTTCTACTTACGATATTGAAGTAGACGATGATGATTTGCGGGAAAGCCCTCACCTGTTTGAGCAATTACGAGGCGATTATCCGGTAAGGAGGGAATTTGATTCCTATATGATAAGGGCAAAAAATATTAAAGAGGAAACTTTGCAAAAACTGAAGGATCTTGGATTTAGAATATCAATAAATAACAAATTAAGATAAAATGAAAAAATTAGCAGACATTGGATTAATCGGGTTGGCTGTAATGGGCGAAAACCTGGTTTTAAACATGGAGAGTAAAGGATTTAAGGTGGCTGTTTTTAACCGTACAGTTGAAAAAGTAGATAACTTTATTAAAGGGCGTGGTGCCGGAAAAAACTTTATCGGAGCTCATTCTATTAAAGAGCTATGTACATCGCTGGAGCGGCCCCGAAAAGTGATGATGCTTGTAAAAGCAGGTCAACCCGTTGATGCATTTATCGATTTGGTAATACCTCATCTCGAACCAGGCGATATTATTATCGACGGCGGTAATTCGCATTATCCTGACACGGTACGCCGTACAAAATATGTTGAAGAGAAAGGATTTCTTTACATAGGAACTGGCGTTTCAGGTGGTGAAGAAGGTGCATTGTTGGGACCATCTATTATGCCAGGTGGATCTCCAGAAGCATGGCCTCATGTTAAAGATATTTTTCAGGCTATTTCTGCAAAAGTTGAAAGTGGAGAAGCTTGTTGTGACTGGGTAGGTGAAGGCGGCGCAGGACATTTCGTAAAAATGGTGCACAATGGTATTGAGTATGGCGATATGCAAATTATTACAGAAGCCTACCAATTGATGAAAGAACTGCTTGGAATGAGCAATGACGAAATGCACAAGGTTTTCAAAAAATGGAATGAAGGAATTCTTGACAGCTACCTGATTGAGATTACGCGTGATATTTTAGGTTACAAAGATGAAAACGGCGAAGAAACCGTTGAGATGATTCTCGACACTGCCGGCCAAAAAGGAACCGGGAAATGGACAGGTATTTCTGCCCTCGACCTGGGTATTCCGTTAACCCTGATTGGCGAATCGGTTTTTGCACGCTGCCTTTCAGCTCAGAAAGAATTGCGTGTTGAAGCATCAAAAGTTATTGAAGGGCCAAAAGTTGATTTTAAAGGAGATAAAGAACAATTTGTAAACGATATTGAAAGTGCACTACTAGGTGCAAAAATAATCTCTTACGCCCAGGGTTATAACCTGATGATGGAAGCTGCCAGTGAGTACGGCTGGAACCTGAATTATGGCGGCATCGCCCTGATGTGGCGTGGCGGATGCATTATCCGTTCGGTATTCCTTGGCGACATTAAAACCGCCTTCGACAATAATCCTGAATTGCCTAACCTGTTGCTCGATCCGTTCTTTAAACAGAAAGTTGAAGAAGCTCAGGCAGGCTGGCGCCGTGTTTGTGCAACAGCATTGGAAAACGGGATACCTGTACCTGCTTTAACTTCCGCATTGGCTTATTTCGATGGTTTCCGTAGTGAAAGATTACCTGCCAACCTGTTGCAGGCACAACGCGACTATTTCGGGGCGCATACTTACGAAAGAATAGACAAACCACGTGGTGAGTTCTTCCACACCAACTGGACAGGACGTGGAGGTGACACAGCATCGTCGACTTATAATGTATAAGTTTGAATAACTTGATAAATACCGTCACCTCCTGCTCTAAGTTTGTGAGATGACTAACCTGTACCAACTAAAAAACGGGGCTGATAGCCCCGTTTTTTTTATGATTCAGATTTCCTTCCGGATTACAAATTTATCATCGCTTTAATAGCTCCGTTTTTATACCCTTCAACCATATTAAAAGCCTCTGCGGTTTCTTCCAAAGTAAAATTATGGGTAACCATTTTTTCTATATCAATTTTCCCGGAGACAACCAAATCAATAGCTTCTTCCACGCAATAGTTCTGGCGGCGTACATTAATTACAGTTAATTCTTTTCGGCGCATTAAATCCATATTAAAAGTATATTCAGCTTCCGGAGGAATTCCAACCAGTACCAGTTTACCTCCCGGCTTCAATATTTTAAGTGCATTGGTGACTGCATCCTGTTCACCACTGGCTTCGAAAACCACATCCAATAATAATTCTTCCTGTTGTTTTACCCGCTCTTCAACATCTTCTCTTTCCGGATTAATTAAATAAGCTGCCCCAATTTCTTTCGCCTTGTCCAGCCTGTAATCCAGTGGTTCAATCATGCCAATATTGGTAATTCCCCCGGCTAGTAATTTCATCATCACACTAAGACCAATAGGCCCTGCACCAAAAATTGCGGTCGAAATATTTTTATCGGTAATTTGTGCCAGGTTAACTGTATATACACCTATCGATAACGGTTCAATCAATGCTGCCTGGGCCAGATTCAGCTTACCAGTTACAGGGAAACAGGTAAAAGCAGGCATAACAATGAATTCGCCCAAACAGCCCTCCAACTGACCAGGACAACCTAAAAACCTATTGTTTCGGCATGTGTGTGGCCGCCCCGAAAGACACTGGTCGCAAATGCCGCAATGAACTGCTGGATCTACTACCACCAAATCGCCAACTTTAACATTAGTTACATCAGCACCTACTTCTTCTATAATTCCAGAACACTCGTGACCAACAGCAAAAGGATACTCCACTATCTGTGTACCTATTTTTCCTGCCGAGTAATAATGGATATCGGAGCCACAAACACCAATTGTTTTTAATTTAATTTTAACCTCCCTGGGTTTAAGAACCTTTGGGGCTTCTGTTTCAATAAGCTCCATTTTTCTGATTCCGGTGAGTACAACCTGTTTCATCATTTCTTTCTATTATTGTCTAAAAATATTTAATTATTTATACAATCTTGTATCCTGTTCCATCCTGTTTTTATAAACAGGAAATATTGAGCGTTTTTATAAAATCTCTAAAATCCTGATTTTGAATAACGAATCGGAATATTCGAAAAAACATATCTTTTTTTTAAAAACATATTCTAATTAATTAGAGAACTATAAACCAACTCATTACTAACAATAAGATTCGAGTTTTTAACAAATATTAATAAAATTTTAAGAATGCTTAACGAATAAGTCATTTTTATGCTATATTAGCGTTGCCTTAATAAGAAATGAATTAGAAACTTATTGAAACTACCTTTTCTCTGTTAAACCGATAAGTTTTCTGATCTAACTAAGCTAGACTATGAACAATCGGGTTATCATCGTAAAAAGATAACCCGTTTTTTTTTGTAAATTTTAAAAATTGGAATTTAATAACGTATTAATTTCTTGTTAAAAACCAAGTTTTATTACATTCTTCCTGAAGCGTATATAAAACATAATTCCGGCAGTTCCCAGGCCAACCAAATAACCAAACCATATCCCCTGAGGGCCTGTATTTAAGGTAAACGCAAACAAATAACTTGTTGGAATCCCGATTAACAAATAAGCAATAAATGCTATTAACATGGGTGTTTTCACATCAGCCATTCCCCTCAAAGTGCTGAGCATAACAACCTGTAGCCCGTCGAAAAGCTGAAAAACAGCTGCTATAATTAATAAACCAGCTGCAATTTTAATAACATCAACATCGGTTGTAAACATATATGGTAACAGATTGCGGCCAGTAATAAACAGAACAGCCATAACCAACATAAAAAACAAGACCAAGTGAGTTGACGCGTACGCTGCATGCTTCATCGATTGATAATCTTTTAGTCCCATTTGGTGACTTACCCTTATTGTTGTGGCCTGCGATACGCCGAGCGAAATCATATATGTAAACGATGCAAGCCCAAGGGCAACCTGGTGGGCTGCCAGAGGCGTTTCACCCAACCAGCCCATCATAACCGCACCAATACCAAATGCAGATACCTCTACAATAAGCTGAAATCCAATTGGAATACCAATTTTCAGAAGCGATACAATTCGGGCTTTTATGATAGGTTGAAAATGTGCCATAAAGAAGTACCTCCGGTATCTTGCTTTTTTCAGAATATACCATGCAAAAAGCAATGGCATAATTAATCTGGACACCAAAGTTCCAATTCCTGCACCGTTTAATCCCAATTCAGGAAATCCCAGTTTTCCAAATATCAACACATAGTTTAAAACCACATTAATTACATTGGAAGTTATGGTAATGTGCATGGCCATTTTTGTATTTCCAATACCCTCGAAAAATTGTTTAAAGGTAAAAAACAGCATAAAAGGAATATACGATCCACACAATAACAGGTAATATGGTTTTGCAAGTTTTAACACTTCGGGGGGTTGTCCCATATATGGCAGAAAGAGATAAACACCAAACATGATTAAAGCCAATACTAATCCGGCCAAAATGTGAGAAAATATTCCGTTTTTCAACCAGATGATAACCATTTTCAGGTTATTATTACCGAACGATTTTCCCACCATGGGTGTTAAGCCATAAGTTATCCCCATCCCGAAATACATTCCAATCATAAAAACACTGTTGGCAAATGAGGCTGCTGCCAATTCCGTAGTTCCAACATGGCCAACCATCATATTATCTACAAGGGCAACTGTTACCTGCCCAATCTGCGATAAAACAATTGGAAATGCAAGTCTTAAATTTCTTTTATAAAACGGGATGTATTGCTGAAAATTCACAAAGCTAAAGATACACTTTTCACTATAACGAGAACCAGTAACTTAACTTAATCATGAATGCATTTTCGGCTTTAACTTTGGGTATTCCTTTTAAACTGTTCAGTATAGAAGGATTGTAAACATCCTCGTACTGAGTCCGGTTATTTGTCCATACAAAATAGAGAGTCGAGCCCGTTTGATATTCCCATCGTGCTACAAAATTGGAACGAAACTCCTGGAAATTAAAATTGTAATCGTAATCCGAAAAATCGTGATAAACGTTTCCGTTTTCATCAACAAGTAATCCGTTCTCATCAGATAAGAAATCATAACGCTCTGAAAGGCTATTTGATTTCGAATCAGCTACCCTCCTGTAATCGAGATATTTACCTGTAGAAACATACGGACTTCCGTAATACTGTAGTGAAAGTTCCGGTGTAATAAAGAATTCAGCACGTAAAGTAGTGTAGAATGTCTGTCTGTCAATTTTACCAACTACATATTCCTTTTTGCCATTTATGGTTTTTTGTTTTACATACTGGTTATTGTCAATTTTGTAACCAAATTCAGATTCAGAAGATAATGTCAGCCGTTTACTGATTAACCATTTTACTTCAAATTCGAAAGCATTCTCTCTGGTTATTTTATCTCCAGAACGGCTAAAATCAAATCCTGCAGATAAAAACAGGTCTTTTGCCCTGTCGGTCGATAAAGAAATCCCCCCTTGCGTGTTGTTATCAATCCTTAGTGAAGGACCTCCTCTCAATTGCCTGGTATCTATCTCATTAAAACTATGTTCGGCACCAACTATTAATCTCCAATAATTTTTAAAACGGAACAGTGCCATGGCATCCAACTCATCCAACAGGTTTTCTCCCCCATAGCTCCATTCGTGTTGTTGAGACAGGCCAAACATATAATTCAAAAGAATTCCTTTCGGTTTATTCACCTGGTAAAACAAATCAATATCCTCCTGAATATAATCGGCCTTGCGCATGTAACCTACATCATTTAGATCAACTCCGGGAGAACGCCACTCAACCTCTCCGGTTAGCTGAAATTTACCGCTTCGCTTTCCTCCTTCAACTTCTCCACCCCAGCCACTTAAACTGGTTTGTGTATTATCGTACTGAAGGTGTTCAGCATCTTCGCGCTGGAACAGGTGCCTTGAAGAACGTTGTAACCTGGCAATAGAGTTTTCACTACCATTAATATTAGAATAAAAACTTTTTGCGGCTACAAAATATTTTCGGTTTGCCCAGTTGTGTTCAAAATCTAAACCTCCAACAAGCGAATTATCAGTTAAAAAATCAAGGTGATCGTCTTTTATGTTCCTGATTGATGAAGTTACCATTCCGCCAAGCACAGTTCCTCCTTCATTAAAATCTTGCTTTATCCTGCCAATGGTATAATTAGTAAATGGTTCAACTGCTTCCTCCCGTTCAAAGTCCGATGAAGAAATAGTCGCAATCTCTCTTGCAGTCATACTATTAATTAATCCAACTGAAAATCCTTTTTTATTCTTTCCTGTAAGCTTTAAAGCATTTAAAATTGTAGTGTTATCTGGCATCGACAAACTCTCCTCGTCACCAAAATCCGGGTCATAACTTGGTGCATGCCCAATACGCCGGGAATAGAAAAGCATATCCCTGCCTGAGTTAAAGTCCAGAATATTATTCCCTTCCAAAAAGAAAGGCCTTTTCTCTTCGTAAAAAGTTTCGTACGAGGTAAGATTTAATACCGACGGGTCTGCCTCAACCTGCCCAAAATCGGGATTTACAGTATAATCCAATGTAAAATCAGACGTAACTCCAATCTTTCCGTCTATACCAAAACCAAAATTCCGGTTGTCATTCGATTCCGGAATATATTTGGCTTTGCCGTAAGGCATAACTTCAAAATTGCGTTTATACGGAATATCTTCTATTCCTCTCAGTTCTCCAAAAATATAAACCATTGCTGGTGCATCAATAGGAATTAATTTCCACTGACTCTCCTCGCTTAAACGGTTTAACCAACGCCAGACGTGCATTCCCCAAACATGTTCTTTCTGATTGGCAAACCGTAGCTGCGTAAAAGGAATCCTCATTTCGGCATACCAGGCTGAATCTCCGAGCGATGTTTTACCATCCCAAACCGCATTCCAGTTATAATCCCAATCATATTCTCCCAAATGCATTAAATCTACCTTTTGCCCTGCAGAAGTCAGGTTAAATTCAAACGCTGTTTGCTTATCGTAGTAAGAGTCAAATGCTATTCCGGCCATATCGCCTTCATTTTCATCACGCCGGGCTAAAATCGGATCCATCTCTTCCGGTTCGTCATCGTAACAAATCAGTGCAATATACAGGTACTTATCATCGTACAATATCTTAATTTTTGTTTCCTGCGAAGATGGTTTTGCCTGGTGCGGTTGTTGTTGAATAAAGTCTCCGTCCCATATTCCAACTTTTTGCCAGCATTCGTCATCCAGCTTTCCGTCAATTTTAGGCACCTGTTCGGTTCTGGTTGCATAATACACCCTTTTTAAGCTCGCATATTTATTCACCAAAGTATCATCAGAAAGCGTATAATTCAGATCCTGGGCATACAATTTAAACAGACTAACTCCGAGAAGCAGAGTCAATAATAGCTTTAATTTCATAGGGTCGGTTCAATTAACAGCGCGCTAAAATAAACGGTTTTCAGCTTAACAAAAAATTATCAATGAAAAAATCAAACAAACTTATAATATTTTTGAGACATCTGTTCAATTTAACTGCGGCTAAGTTCTTCAATTGTAAATTTTTGTAATAGAAAAATTTATAAACTAAAAATTCAATTTTAGAATAATAGCTTTTTTTGTTCAAAATCAATTAGATGAAATAGGTTACACACCGCCCATATTTACATTTATTAACACATTTTCATTTGAGGTTATTACCGCTCTTTCTAAATTCGTCCGTTTCGCAAATAAACATTTTAAAATAAAAAGAGTTATAATTGCGGGCAGTTTTAAAAAAATACCTTTAAAGAATTCAATTCTCATGTATAAAATAAAAAAGGTTTTAATCGCAAACCGGGGCGAAATAGCAATTCGTGTAATGCGTACCTGCAGGGAAATGGACATTGATACAGTGGCTGTTTATTCAGATGCTGACAGGACATCTTTACATGTTAGATACGCACACGAAGCTTACTATATTGGGAAAGCTCCATCGAACGAAAGTTACCTGAACATAGACAAAATTATTGAAATTGCTAAAGAAAGTGGCGCCGATGCTATCCATCCGGGTTACGGCTTTTTGTCGGAAAATGCAAATTTTGCACGAAGATGCTCCGACGAAGGAATAATATTTATTGGCCCATCGCCAGAAGTAATCGTTCAAATGGGCGATAAAATACAGGCCCGCGATGCAATGACAAAAGCAGGAATTCCTGTTGTTCCGGGAACCGAGGGAGCTGTTGAAACAGAAGAGGAAGTTTTTGAGGTTATTAAAGAAATCGGTTTGCCAGTAATGATTAAAGCATCAGCCGGAGGAGGTGGTAAAGGCATGCGCCTGGTTAAAGAAGAATCGGAAGTGGTTTCAGCCGTTCGTGCAGCCCGATCAGAAGCAAAAGCATCATTTGGCAACGATTCGGTGTATATTGAGAAATACATAACCTCGCCTCATCATATCGAATTTCAGATATTAGGTGACAGCCACGGAAATGCAATTCACTTATTTGAAAGGGAATGTTCGGTACAACGCCGTCACCAAAAAATGATTGAAGAAACCCCATCGCCATTAATGACACCGGAACTGCGGGAGGAAATGGGGAAATCGGCAGTTGAAGCCGCCAAAGCAGTAAGTTATTCAGGTGCCGGGACCATTGAATTTTTGGTTGACAATGACCTGAATTACTATTTCCTGGAAATGAATACCCGTTTACAGGTGGAACATCCGATAACCGAAAGGGTAACAGGAATAGACCTTGTAAAACAGCAAATTCAAATTGCCGAAGGACAAAAACTGCAGATAGAACAGGACAGGCTCGAACAAAAAGGCCACTCTATAGAATGTAGGATTTATGCGGAAGATCCGGACAACAATTTTATGCCCTGTGCCGGAAAAGTTTACAAAATTTCTGAGCCTCTTGGACTTGGAGTAAGAACCGATGGCTATGTTTACGAAGGTTATGAAATTCCGATTTATTACGATCCCATGATTTCGAAACTGATTGTTTGGGGAAAAACCAGGGACGAAGCATTAAGGAGGATGCGCAGAGCCTTGTACGAATACAAAATTACCGGTGTAAAAACCTCAATTAAAATTCTGGAGCGAATTATGAATAACCAGAACTTTATTGACGGAGATTACGATACTCATTTTATAGAAAAGAACCAGGAACAGTTAATGTCGAGCAACA
Source organism: Bacteroidota bacterium (assembly GCA_039714235.1). Taxonomy (GTDB): domain Bacteria; phylum Bacteroidota; class Bacteroidia; order Bacteroidales; family Prolixibacteraceae; genus Draconibacterium. The sequence continues at coordinate 31,146 of JBDLJS010000042.1, forward strand.
AGTCAGAGGATATATGCGATATGGTAATTATTGCCGCTTACATCGATTATCTCGACAAACTGGGCAGAACTGAAGAGAATAATAAAGAGTTTGCTCCGGCACAAAGTCGCTGGAAAAAGATTCCATACATTAACCATTTTTAAATAATAATATGGCAGTAGAAGTAAAAATTGGCGACAGGGTTGCCTGGGTTAACCTGTTAAACCAGGACGAAAATATTCTTGAAGTAGAAGTAGATGGGAAGGTTTACAAGGTAGATTTAATGCATACCGCCGATGGGACATTTTCTATTCTGGAGGGATCAAACTCACACAATATTGAACTTGTACCCCGAAACCAACCTAAAAAATATACAGCTTATACACTCTATCAGGCGATGGACCTGGAAATAATTGACGCAGAAGCCAGGTACCTGAAAAACCGGGGTGCAAACGGTTTTGGATCTGACGAAAACTCCATTTCGTCGCCCATGCCCGGGAAAGTGGTTAAGGTTCTCGTCAAAGAAGGAGATCCCATTAAGAAAGACGAAACCGCAGTTATTATTTCGGCTATGAAAATGGAAAGTGAATACAAATCGCCTAAAGACGGAGTGGTAAAAAAAGTGAATGTATCCGACGGTGATACCGTTGAAGGAAATCAAATTCTTGTAGAACTCGATTAAACCAAAATTATCATATGGATTTAAAAGAAAAGTACAATCAGCTGGAAGAATTTAACAACCAGGCTGAATTGGGTGGCGGTGCAGAGCGAATTGAAAAGCAACACGCCGGAGGAAAAAGAACTGCCCGGGAGAGAATATTACAATTGCTTGATCCGGGAACATTTACCGAAATTGACAAACTGGTTACACACCGGAATTACGATTTTGGCATGGAAGCCAATAAAATTCTTGGTGACGGATTAATTTCGGGGTATGGAAAAGTTAGTGGCCGGCTGGTGTATGTTTTTGCCCAGGACTTTACGGTTTTCGGGGGCTCGTTAAGCCGTGCCAATGCCGATAAAATTGTAAAAATTCAGGAACTGGCCCTGAAGATGGGAGCGCCTATTATCGGATTAAACGACTCGGGTGGTGCCCGTATCCAGGAGGGAGTAGAAAGCCTTGCAGGTTATGCCGACATTTTTTACAATAATGTAATCTCGTCAGGGGTTATTCCGCAAATATCGGCAATTCTGGGGCCTTGCGCCGGAGGAGCCGTTTACTCCCCTGCCCTTACCGACTTTATTTTTATGGTGAATGAAAAAAGCCACATGTTTGTTACCGGGCCTGATGTGATTAAAACAGTTACTCACGAAGAGGTAACGAAAGAGGAGCTAGGTGGTGCAAACACTCACAACTCGAAAAGTGGCGTTGCACATTTTAATGGTGCCGACGAAGACCAGACACTGATGATGGTTCGCGAACTTTTAAGCTTCCTGCCATCGAATAACCTGGAAGATCCACCGGTAAAAACAACCATCGATCCGTCAGACCGAATTGAAGAAAGTTTGCAGGACATGATCCCGGTCGATCCAAACAAACCGTATAATATGTGCGATATTATCCAGAAAGTAATCGACAATAAACATTTTCTGGAAGTTCAACCACAGTATGCCCCGAATATTGTTGTAGGTTTTGCCCGCTTTGGAGGCAAACCGGTTGGAATTGTTGCAAACCAGCCTGCACACCTTGCCGGTGTTCTCGATATAAATTCATCGGCAAAAGCAGCCCGCTTTGTACGTTTCTGCGATGCCTTTAACCTGCCGCTGGTAACATTTGTCGATGTTCCCGGATTTTTACCCGGAACCAACCAGGAGTTTGGCGGAATTATAAAGCACGGTGCAAAACTGCTTTATGCATTCTCCGAAGCCACTGTTCCGAAAATTACAATAATTACCCGTAAAGCTTACGGTGGTGCATACGATGTAATGTCGAGTAAACATATTGGCGCCGACGTTAACTTTGCTTACCCAACAGCCGAAATTGCGGTTATGGGGCCTGAAGGGGCAATTAACATTATACATCGCGGAAAAATGACTGACGATGAAAAAGCGGAAAAAGTACAGGAATACCGTGATAAGTTTGCCAATCCGTACAAAGCTGCCTC
>JBDLJS010000043.1:0-33192 GCA_039714235.1 Bacteroidota bacterium
AAGCACCTGCTGCTGAGAAAGCAAAAGCTGAAACTACTGCAGAAGTTAAAACCGAAGCAGAAGCACCTGCTGTTGAGAAAGCAAAAGCTGAAACTACTGAAGAAGTTAAAGCCGACGCTGAAGCACCAGCTGCTGAAGAAGCAAAGGCTGAAACCGCTGCTACTGAAAAAGTAAAAGCAGAAGAAAAAACTGCTGAAAAAGAAGCTCCGAAAGAAAAAGGTGCGAAATCTTAAGAAAGACAACACATCTTACATAGAAAACCATTCGTCAGGCGGCGGATGGTTTTTTTTGTGCTCAACATGAACGAAATCTATATCTTTGAACTATGGAAACAATACCAAAGGCCGACTGCGAAAAAATCGGATTCTTCAGAAAAACTCACGGAGTACATGGAGAAGTGATTCTCGAGTTTGAATCCCATTTTGAATTTTCTGTTGAGGAGGCCGACCGTTTTTTTGTTGAATTGGAAGGGCTACTGGTTCCATTTTTTGTTTCTGAGGATGGATTCCGGTTTAAATCGTCGAAAACAGCGATTATTAAATTAGATGACGTTAACACCGAAAATTATGCCCGGCGTCTGGTCAGAAATTCTGCCTGGCTTTTTAAAGAAGAGATAATTGACACGCCGGAAGAAAGCGAATTGCTTCTGGAGGGATTTATGCTGATTGATGAAAAATCGGGGGAGATTGGATTGATTAACCAGGTAGATGATTTTTCTGGAAATATTGTATTAACGGTTCAATATAGAGGTGAGGAGATAATGGTTCCTTACAACGACGAAATGCTGGTTTCGTTAGATGAGAAACAAAAGACAATTAAATTGAGGTTGCCTGAAGGTTTGCTGGAAGAATGAATTTTGTTCTGAAAAAAAATCAGACATTGTGCAACTTTCTTTACTCCTGAACGTCATTATAAAGAATCAATTTAGAAATCAGAAAAACAAATTTAAGATGAAAACCAAAATTTTATTTTTAAGCCTGTTATTGCTGGGCACATTTACTTTTAATACCGTTAATGCAGAGGAAGAAAAGCGTGATGTTTCGGCTTTCTCTGAAATTGCACTGAAAGTACCCGGTAAATTGTATCTAAAACAAGGCGATAAACAAAGTATCCGGATAGTTGCAAAAGAATCGACACTTGAAGAGTTGATTACAGAGGTGAAAGGCCGAAAACTTTCTATCCGCTTTCCAAATTCAAATATGTTCTGGAGAAATTTTAAACCCGGTAAGATTGAAATTTATATCACAGTTCCCGAAGTTGATGCATTGTCCGTATCAGGCTCAGGAGATATTGAAGCAAAAGAACTGAAATCACGAATTCTTGGTTTGGCAGTTAGCGGTAGCGGTAACATTGTTATCGATAATTTGGACTCAGAAAAAGTGAAAGCTTCAATTTCCGGTTCAGGAAATATTATTTTAGAAGACGGAGGTATTGCCGATGAACTTACAGTTGCAATTTCCGGATCGGGCAACTTTAATGGAGAAGGTTTTGAAGCTGAACAAGTTTCGGTTAGCACTTCAGGTTCAGGAAACAGCAAAGTGTACTCAAATGGATCGGTAAAAGTAAGAATTGCAGGTTCGGGAAGCGTTTATTACAGCGGCAATCCCGATATCGATGCGTCGGTTGCAGGTTCCGGCAGGGTACGTAAGATGTAGAATATTTAAAAAGTTCTAAATATTTAAAGCCATTGTAAACTTTACAATGGCTTTTTTGTTTTGGTTTTATCCAAATTCGTTAAATTACAGGAAATATTATTTAATTCTAAATCTGAATCTTATGAAATTAATGAAAGAGTTTAAAGCATTTATTCTGAAGGGTAGTGTGCTCGACCTGGCTGTTGCAGTAATTATTGCAGGAGCATTTAAAGCCATTGTTACTTCGTTTGTAAAAGATGTGTTAATGCCTCCAATTGGTCTTCTCCTGGGTGGAGTCGATTTTGCCGAGTTAAAAGTAATTCTGAAAGAAGGAACCGCTGCTGTTATGAATGGCGATCAGGTTGTAACAGCTGCAGTTAGCGAGGTTGCCATTAAGTATGGTGTATTTATTAATACCATTATCGATTTTATAATCATTGGATTTGCCATCTTTATGATTATCAGAGCGTACATCAAATCAAAGAAAAAGGAAGAAGAAGCTCCTGCTGCACCTCCTGCACCTTCAAAAGAAGAAGTTTTATTATCCGAAATTCGCGATATACTGAAAGAGAAAAAATAGACTTACTTGAAAACATATTTAAAAACTGCTTCAATCCGGGGCAGTTTTTTTTATTTCCTGATTATGTCAATTCTTCCGCCTGGCCCCAGTTTTATAATACTCGATGGCTGCGCAGGAGTAGTATCATCCTGCCGGTATTCAACAACATAATCAACCTGTTCTTTTATTCCTTCAGAAATTTCATCGAAAAAAGCCGGCGATTTTTCGCCACTTATATTTGCCGAAGTTGAAACTAACGGCCTGCGTAACCGCTGAAGAAGCTTTGTTGTAAATTCTTCTTTTGTAAATCGTATTCCAATGCTGCCATCTTCCGCAATCAGGTTATTTGCCAGATTCCTGGCATTTGGATAAATCACAGTCAGTGGTGTTGTGGTTATTTCAACCAGTTCCCATGCCACCTCGGGTACATCGTCCACATACCGATCGAGCAAGGCAGGATTTTCCATTAAAACCAGCATGCTTTTCAAATCTTCCCGGTTTTTAATTTTATAAATCCGTTTTACCGCTTCTTCATTTGTTGCATCGCAGCCAATTCCCCAAATTGTATCGGTAGGGTAAAGAATAATTCCACCGTTTTTTAATATTTCAACGGCCTTTTTTAAATCGTCGTGCATCTTTATTATTGTGAAATTTCGGAATACAAAGAAATTAATTTTTCTGCATAAATTTTTGGGTGAAACAGTTGCGCCCTTTTTTTCCCTTTTTTAATCCAGTCTTCTTTTAAATCTGAATCAGAAAGTAACCTTTTAATCTGACTCCCCAATTCTTCCACATTACCCGGCGAACACAGAACCGCAGCATCGCCGGCAGTTTCGGGCAAACACGAAACATTGGATGTAATTACAGGGCAACCACAGGCCATGGCTTCAATAACCGGTAATCCAAATCCCTCGAAAACAGAGATGTAAATCGATAATTCTGCCAGCTGGTATAAAGCTGCCAAATCACTTTCAGGAATATTCTTCAGAAAAGTAACTTGTTTTTTCATTCCTTTTTCGGCAATATATTTATGCAAATCATTATTGTATGAAGTTGGTTTGCCGACAAAAATTACCGGAATGTCAATCTTTTCGTTATAAACAGCATTTAAAGTTGAAAGCTGGTTTTTTCGCTCCTCAACAGTCCCGACGGATATAATAAAATTATCCGGCAGGTTATATTTCAACTTTATTTTTTCAGTATCTGCTTTCTCAAAAAAAAGAGGAGAAACAGCCTGGTGAATTATTTCAATTTTGTTCGGGGCTGTACCCATAAACTCAACAATATCGTTTTTTGTTTGCCCGCTGATAGCAATTATTTTATTTGCCGATGAACAGGCATATTTTATTTTTCGGTGATAGATGGCCCTGTCGACAGGTTTATAAAATCCGGGGTAACGAATAAATATTAAATCGTGAATTGTTACCAAAGCAGGCACCTGTGTTTTATGTATCCCGCCAGGTAGCTCGTTGCTTAATCCGTGAAAAAGATTTAAATTGTATTGGCTTAACTCTTTACCTAATTGCAATGATCTCCAGATAGATTTTTTTAATTTGGATTTTGAGTCTTCTGGAGAAACAATATCGAATAATTCCTGGTTTTGCATTAACCCGAATTTAACTTCCGGTGTAAACAAAGTGTATTGATTTTCAGGGTAATATGATTTTAATGCATTTAGTGTATTCCTGCTGTAATTGCCTAGTCCGGAGGTGTTTAGAAAAGCCCGTTTGGCATCGAATCCTATTCTCATATTGTTATTTAATTGCATCTAAAAATACGAAAAAGGCCGGGTTTTAGTGCCCGGCCTGCAATATTTTATTTGTAAAGTAATCTATACCTCAAAATTCTTTAATCCGTCAAAATTGAGTGTTGTAAAATAGTCTTCAACCGTTTCGGCACGGCGGATTTCAACAACCTCGTCATTCTCGCGCAACAGCAACTCGGCTGATTTCAGTTTCCCGTTGTAGTTAAATCCCATCGAGTACCCGTGTGCGCCGGTGTCGTGAATTACAACAATATCGTTGGGTTCGAGCTTAGGCAGCATCCTGCCAATAGCAAATTTGTCGTTGTTTTCGCAAAGCGAGCCGGTTACATCATATTTTTCAGTTAATGGCTGATCCTCTTTTCCAACTGCGGTTATATGATGGTAAGCTCCGTACAATGCAGGGCGCATCAGGTTTGTCATGCAGGCATCGAGCCCCGCAAAACTTTTATACGTGTTTTTTATGTGCCGTACTTTTGTAACCAGATATCCGTACGGGCCGGTAATTGCACGTCCCATTTCAAAAAACAATTTTAAAGGAGCCAGTCCGTTATCTTCAATTATTTCTTTATACAACTTTTTAACACCGGCACTAACATATTCAAGATCAACCGGTTTATCCTCCGGTTTATAAGGTATTCCAATTCCTCCACCCAAATCGGCAAATTCAATCTTTACACCGGTTTTTTCGTAAACTTCAACAATTAATTTGAAAAGAATTTCGGCTGTTTCAATAAAATAGGTTGGATTTAATTCGTTGGAAGCTACCATGGTGTGAATGCCAAAATGTTTCACGCCTCTTTCCTTTAAAATACGGTACCCTTCAATAATTTGTTGGTGTGTAAAACCGTATTTGGCGTCTTCCGGGTGCCCGATTATCAGATTCCCCTGTTTTAAATCGCCTGGATTGTAGCGCATGCAGATTGTGTCTGGCAGCCCAATATGCTTATCAACAAAACCGATGTGCGACATATCATCGAGATTTAAAATTGCACCAAGGTCTTTAGCCAGTTGAAATTCTTCAACAGGGGTGTCGTTCGATGTCAACAAAATTTCATCACCGCTCATTCCTACCCGTTTTGCCAGCTCCAATTCGGCTATCGAACTGCAGTCAATACCAAATCCTTCTTCTCGCAGAATTTTCATCAGGTATGGATTTGGATTGGCCTTAATGGCAAAATATTCTTTAAACCCTTCATTCCATGAAAATGCGTTTTTTAAATAACGGGCATTTTCACGAATTGCTTTTTCATCGTAAATATGGAATGGGGTTGGATGATTTTCTATTATTTTTTCTATTTGTTCTTTGGAAAACGGTAAATTCTTTTCTGCCATGGTGTATCGTATTAAAAAAGGAATACAAATCTATAATTTCTTGTCAATTTTGTAGAATGAATCTAAATAAAGTAGATTGAAATTAATCGCAAATTTACAATTATTCTTCGCCGATATAATGCATTGCCGCTTTAATGCCATCGGCAGCACTTGAAATTATTCCACCGGCGTAGCCACTGCCTTCACCAATCACATATAAGTTCTCGTAGTTTTCGCATAAACCATTTTTTTCGCGAATTACCTGAATTGGTGCTGAAGTTTTGCTTTCGAAGCCCAAAAGGTTCCCGGTTTCAAAGCCCCTCATTTTTCTATTAAAATCGGATAAGCCGGTTTGGATCGACTTTACAACAGGCGTAGGAAGAAGATGCCAAAGTGGTGCTGTGGTTAATCCCATCGGATAACTACTTTCTAAGGTGTTACTTCTTTGACGTTCATTTAAAAAATCGGAAATGGAACACGCCGGTGCCGAATAGTTATTGGAATAGTTGAAAAAAGCCTCTTCCATTTTTTGAAGATTATCAAGGGCTTCGATTGGAGAAACTGTTTTCCCAGCCAGTTCATCAGGATGAATTCCAGCCACACAAGCAGCATTGGCAAATTTGCCGTTTCGCTGGTAAAAACTCATCCCGTTTACAATGTTGGTATTTTCATAAGCCGCAGCCGGAACAACTGTTCCACCGGGACACATACAAAAAGAAAAAACCTGGTGTTTGCCATCGGCTGGCGAGGTTAATCTGTATTCAGCAGCTTTCACTCCAGGTAATTTTGGGCGACCCCACTGCGACTGGTTTATAATATCCTGACGGTGTTCCATGCGGCTGCCAATTGCAAAGTTTTTGGTGCGGAACGGAACTCCATTTCGAATTAACATTTTGTAGGTTTCGTAGGCCGAATGACCGGGCGCAATAAAAAGTGCATCAGCCTGCATTGTCCCCTTTGACGTTTTAACCTCTTTTACTTTCGAGTTGACAATGGTAATGTCTTCAAGCATCGTTTCAAAAAGAAGTTGCCCACCAAGGTTCTCAAATTCTATGCGTAAGTTTTTTACAATTTTTCGAAGGTTGTCGGTTCCCAAGTGTGGGTGAGCCATGTACATTATTTCTTCGGGTGCTCCAGCTTCCACGTAATTGGAAAGAATAAAATGTTTCTCTTTCGAAATGCGTTTTGAGCGCGAAGTAAGTTTCCCGTCCGAGAAAGTTCCGGCACCACCTTCGCCAAAAGCATAATTGTTTTGGGTATCGAAATTACCACCGCGTTCGAAGTTCTGTATCGCCAATCCACGCTTTTTTACCTCTGAGCCACGTTCAATTAACGTAACCTGAAATCCCGCTTTTTGTAGTGTAAATGCATTGAAGAATCCGGCTGGGCCACTGCCCACCACCACAATTTTTTGTTGGGAATTTTTAAATGGGATTATTAATCTATCAATGGGTTCTTGTTCCCCGTTTTTTATTTCAGGAGAGTTTACAACAACTTTTACCAACCAGAAAATATTTGATTTTTTACGGGCATCAAGGCTTTTGCTCTCCATCTCGAAGTCGAACTCTTTTAGCCGAAGTTTTTTAGAAATTTTGCTTTTCAGCAACTCGTTGGAGTAGTCGGTTGGCAGCTTTAATGTTATTGTTTTATATCCCATTTATTGAATTTGTTTCTGCTCAAAAGTACTGAATAGAAGCATCATTCAAAAGGAGCAATAAAAAATCTGAGAAATTAATTGTAACGAATTTCATCTTTCGACGTCCCATAATCAAAATGAGGCAGGCGAGTTTCAAAGCCATAAAAACAAAAAACTGACAAAAAATATTTTTCACATGTTAAAACAAGCTGTTTGTCGAAAAAATAGTGATGCTAAACCTGTTTTTTTAGAAATTTAAAATGTAAACCTGCGAGAGCAGTTTTAAACAGAAAACAAACGAAGTGCAAGCTTCAGAAAACAATTTCAAGCCATGATTAGTCTTAACAATGTACACAAATCGTATGTTACGGGAAGTAACTCATTACATGTTTTAAAAGGTATCGATCTGGAAATCAAACAAGGCGATTTTGTTTCGATTATGGGATCTTCCGGTTCAGGGAAATCAACTTTACTCAACATTTTAGGTATTTTGGATAACTACGATCAGGGATCGTACTATTTAAACGGCACATTAATTAAAGATATGACTGAGAAGAAAGCCGCGAAACTCAGAAACGAGTTACTTGGATTTGTTTTTCAATCCTTTAATCTCATCTCGTTTAAAAATGCCATGGAAAATGTTGCATTGCCTCTTTATTATCAGGGGGTAAGCCGTAAAAAACGAAATAAAATTGCGATGGAGTACCTCGATAAAATGAGGTTACTGGAATGGGCTGATCACCTGCCAAACGAGTTGTCGGGTGGACAGAAACAGCGTGTGGCCATTGCTCGGTCGTTGATTTCGAAACCAAAAATAATTTTTGCTGATGAGCCTACCGGAGCACTCGATACAAGCACCTCGTACGAGGTAATGGAAATTTTAAAGGAAATTAATTCGGAGGGAATTACTGTAATATTGGTTACACACGAGCATGACATAGCTGCTATGACACGGAAAATTATTCGGTTAAAAGATGGTGCCATTGGGCAGGTAATTAAAAACGGCGATTTGCAAAACTGGAAACATCAGTATGCAAAACAGCTGGAAACAGCCTGATAGAAAGTTAGCAGTTTGCAGTCGCAGTAAACAGTAAAGACAAAGCAACTTGTCCGGCAACTGACGGATGCCTTGTCTCGACAGTTTTAACACAAAAAACAAAAACAATGTTTGACATCGATAAATGGCAGGAAATTTTAGCCACAATCAAAAAAAACAAACTACGGACATTCCTCACCGGATTCAGCGTTGCCTGGGGGATTTTTATGCTGATGATTCTTCTGGGTTCCGGTAATGGGTTAAGTAATGGTGTTGCCGAAAATTTTATGCGCGATGCCATTAACGGAATGTGGTTGTGGAGCGGACGAACTAGTATCCCATACCATGGAATGAAGGAGGGGCGTCAAATTCAGTTTACCAATGCCGACTATGATATTCTGAAAGACTTAAAGGGGATAGAAAATACATCAGGCCGTTACTACATTAATGGTAATCATTTTGCATATGGTAACGAGCACGGAGATTATACTGCAGTTACCTGTCATCCAGATTTAAGGTCAACTGAAAATATTGAAATAGTTGAAGGGCGTTTTGTTAATCAGGTTGATATTAGCCAGACAAGAAAAACTGTCGTTCTGGGTAAGGACATTTACGATGCTCTTTTTAAAGATGAGGAAGCAATTGGAGAATATGTCAGGGTGAATAATATTCCATTTAAAGTTGTGGGTATTTGTAAGGAGAGCGGAGGTACCCGTCACCGCCGTGCATATATTCCTGTAACAACTGCACAGAGAGTATTCAATGGCTCTAACCGGCTTCATAATTTTGCATTAACAATAAATGCCGAAACACTGGAAGAAAGCCAGGCCATAGAGAAACGTGTAAGAGAAACGCTGGCACGTAAGCATAAATTCGATTCTTCCGATGAGTCAGCACTTGGAGTATGGAATAAGCTTGAAGCTTATATTGAAACTCAACGAATTTTCAATGCCATCGACATTTTTATCTGGATAATTGGTATTGGAACTTTAATTGCCGGTGTGGTTGGAGTGAGTAACATTATGCTGATTGTAGTAAAAGAACGTACCAAAGAGATTGGAATACGCAAAGCCATCGGAGCCAGCCCGTCTTCTGTTATTGGGCTAATATTGCTCGAATCTGTAATAATTACAACTATTGCAGGGTATATTGGTCTGGTGATGGGAACAGGATTGATGGAAGGAGTCAATTTTTTTGTTGAACAACAATTTGCTGCTTCTGCCTCAACAAACAGCGGTAATGGCGAAACTATATTTCGTAATCCGACAGTTGATTTAAATATTGCGGTTTCAGCAACCTTATTATTGGTAGTTGCTGGTGCTATAGCAGGTTACATTCCTGCAAAACGTGCTGCCCGTATTAAACCAATTGAGGCATTGCGCGACGAATAAATACAAAAACAGAAAACAATGTTCGATTTAGATCTTTGGAAAGAAATATTAAGCGCCTTAAAGAAAAACCGGATGCGAAGTTTTATGACTGCATTTGGTGTATTCTGGGGAATATTTATGCTGATAATTATGTCGGGAGCCGGAAAAGCATTGGAAAATGGAGTAATGGACGGGATTAAGGCATTTGCTTCGAATTCTGCATTTTTCTGGACAGAACCAACCAGCAAACCGTACAAAGGATTTCAACGAGGTAGAAGATGGAACTATAAAAATACCGACATTGAATATATAAAAGTCAATATCAGCGATGTAGAGTACCTTTCGCCACGTTTATTCGGGCCAAGAACTTATAGTGGCGATAATACAATAAGAGGTAAAAAAACCGGTGCTTTTAATATTTATGGTGATTATCCCGATTTTTTTAAAATCGATCCGTGGACACCTTTGCAGGGAAGGTTAATAAATGAAATCGACATTTTACAAAGCCGTAAAGTGGTTAATATTGGTGAACGTATTGTAGAGGTGATGTTCGAAAAAGACGAAGATCCCATTGGCGAATACCTTAAAATTAATGGCGTTTACTTCCAGGTGGTTGGAGTAATAAAAGGCGAAACACGCGTAAATATTGGTGGCGGCAGAAAAAACGAAACCATAATTATGCCTTTTACCACCATGCAAAAAACATTTAACATGGGCGACGATGTTCATTTCTTTTCTGTGACTTCTGATCCCGGGGTACCGGTAAGCCGTTTGGAAGCCAGGTTAAAAGAGTTACTGAAAGAAAGGCACAGTATTGCTCCTGACGACAGGCAAGCTGTTGGTTCGTTCAATATAGAAGTAGAGTGGAAAAAATACATGGGACTTTTTACCGGTATACAGGTTTTAACCTGGATTGTAGGTATTGGAACCTTACTGGCCGGGGTAATTGGAGTGAGTAACATTATGCTGGTAATTATTAAAGAGCGTACCCAGGAAATTGGCATACAACGTGCCATTGGAGCAACTCCTGGAAAAATTATTATGCACATTGTTGCCGAAAGTGTCTTTTTAACTGTATTGGCAGGGTATATCGGATTGGCGTTGGGAGTTGGATTACTCGAAATATTTAATGTGATTTTAGAATCGGGCAATCCCGAAGAAGTGTTTTTTACACGGCCTGAGGTAAGTTTTAAAATGGCAGTTGCAGCGTTATCGGTTTTGGTGGTTTCAGGGATTTTTGCCGGAATGATTCCAGCAAAAAGGGCAGTTAGTATAAAACCTATTGATGCACTGCGGGATGAAGGAATTTGAGAATTTATTATTGATGAGTGAATAATGATTAATTGAATATAGAAACAAAAAACAATAAAGGATTTAAGTCATGAAGAAAGTAGCTAGAATTTTAGGAATTGTAATTTTGATTGGAGCATTCGGAGGAACACTGTTCTTCCTGTACAACAAATCGAAAAAGAAAGAAGACGTATTTGAAACAAAAAGTCCGTTTTACAGCGACGTGGTAATGAAAACCGTTGCAACCGGCTCGGTTGTACCGCGTTACGAAATTGAAATTAAACCTCAGGTATCGGGAATTATCGATGAGCTTTACCTTGAGCCGGGCGACCGGATTACCAAAGGACAGATAGTGGCAAAAATTAAAATTATCCCCGATATGGTTACCCTTAACTCTGCTGAAACAAGGTTAAACAGGGCAAAAATTAATTTCGAAGATGCAAAGATTGATTACGACCGTCAGCAAAAACTGTTTGATAAGAATGTAATCTCGTATGAAGAATTTAAGAACTCGAAAGTGGAATACGATTCAGCAAAAGAAGAAGTAACCGCTGCCGAAAATAATCTTGAATTAATTAAAAATGGTGTAACTAAAAAGGCTGAAAGTGCTACTAATACCCTAGTGCGTTCAACCATCGACGGAATGGTGCTCGATGTTCCGGTTGAAGAGGGCAATTCAGTTATTCAGGCAAATACCTTTAACGACGGTACCACAATAGCTTCGGTAGCCGATATGCAGGATATGATTTTTGAAGGAAATGTAGATGAAACCGAAGTGGGTAAAATTAAGGAAGGAATGCCAATAGAACTGGAAATAGGTGCAATTGATAAGGAAAAATTTTCTGCTCTTTTAGAGTACATAGCACCAAAAGGAGTCGAAGAAAACGGAGCTATTCAGTTTGAAATTAAGGCAAATGTTCAGTTAAAAGAAGACCAGTTTATTCGTGCAGGATACAGTGCCAACGCCAATATCGTCTTAGAGAAAAAAGACAGTGTAATGGTTATTCCGGAAGGATTGCTGAAGTTTGAAAACGACTCTACGTTTGTAGAGGTGAATATTGGCAGTGCTGAAGAACCTGATTATGAGAAACGGTTTGTGCAAACCGGACTTTCTGACGGGATAAACATTGAAATTACAGAAGGATTGAAACCGGAGGATAAGGTGAAAGGAGAAAAGATAGATCCGAAAAAGCTAAAAGAAGATAAAGCAAATCAGGGGTAGTTAGGTTGTTAAATTAGCTTTATGTAAATTAGTCAGAACAAAAAAACAATAAAAAATGAAGAATCTAATAGCCTTATTTTTTGGAATATTATTAGTGATGAGTGCATCAAATTCAAATGCTCAGAATATTTGGGATTTGCAAACATGTTTCGATTATGCCATCGAGAATAATATCCTGATAAAACAGCAGACATTAAATTCCCAATACAACGAAAACATGGTTAAGCAGGCAAAATCGGACAAATTGCCAAACTTAAATGCACAAGTAAGCAACGATTACAGTTTTGGCCGGACGCTGACATACCCTGAAAATACTTACGTAAATACCAACTCAACATCGGTTTCGGGTGGAATTGGTACCAACTTCACACTTTTTAACGGATTAACATTAAGTAATACTGTTAAACAACGTCAGCTCGATTTGGAGGTTACTTTGCACGAACTGCAAAAAACCAAAGACGATATTATGCTGGCAATTGCAGCTGAGTATCTCGAAATTCTTTTTGCCGAAGAATTGATTTTGGTGACCGAGGCAAATCTTGAAGTTACAAACCAACAGATTAACCGCACAAAACAATTGGTAGAAGCTGGAAGCCTGGCTAAAGGTGCTTTGCTCGAAATTGAAGCCCAACTGGCCAGGGAAGAACTTCAGCTGGTTAACGACCAGAACCGGGTCCAATTGGCTTATCTAAACCTTTATCAGCTTTTAGAACTGCCAATTGCCGAAAGTTTTAAGGTGGAAAAACCAAAGCTGCCCGAGATTCAGTCTAATATAACAATGTTAAATGCTTTCGATGTATTTAATAATGCAATGGACATTCGTCCTGAGATTAAAGCTGCTCAGCTTCGTGTTAAAAGTGCCATGAAACAACTGGATGTTGCAAAAGGTTACCGTTATCCAAGCCTTTCGCTGGGAGCAAATTATTATAACCTTTACAATAACAAATATTCTGATATTTACGGCGAAAATATTGATTTTGGAGACCAGTTGAAAAACAACGGACGTTCATCTATTGGATTTATGCTGAACATTCCAATTTTTAATCGGTTCCAGGTAAAAAACAATATTACGAATTCGCAGTTGCAGATATCCGATTACGAATACCGGTTGCAAACAGCACGAAATGTGTTGCGAAAAGATATTGAGATGGTTTACACGAATGCACTTGCAGCACTTAACCGTTATATTTCTACTGAAAAAGCAGTAAATTCAATGGAAGAGGCTTTCCGCTACACCGAAGAGAAATTTAATGTAGGTATGATAAACTCGGTTGAATATAACCAGAGTAAGAATAACCTGACATCTGCCCAATCGGATTTATTACAGGCAAAATATGAATACATTTTCCGAACGAAAATACTTGATTTCTACAATGGTGTTCTAATCACCTTGTAGTTGAATCATGCTTGAACATTGTTTTTTGTGCCTCCCGATCGTTAGGTCGGGGGGTTTTTTTGTGAAACTCAACTTTCAGGATCCGTCAACTGACGGAGAACTGAAAGTTGTAAATAGAACTAATCCCGATAGGTGTAGTCTGTTGGGATAAGGGATCGGAAGTTTTTAATTTCTGTCATGCGGTTGAAAACCGCAGATCCCTAATACAGCCCTTCAACACTTAAATATCTTTCGCCATGGTCGTACGAGAAAGTTAAAATTCGCGAGCCTTTGGGCAACTCTTTAATTTTTTTTGCCACAGCTGCCAACGAAGCACCCGATGAGATACCTACAAACAATCCTTCTTGTTTTGCTGCATTCTGTGCATATTCAAATGCTTCTTCTTTGCTAATTTCAATGGTACCATCAAGCAATTCAGTTTTTAAGTTTTTCGGAATAAATCCGGCACCAATTCCCTGTATCCCATGTGGGCCGGGAGAGCCTCCACCAATTACCGGGCTGCTGTCAGGTTCAACAGCATATACTTTCAAATTTGGGAATTTTTGTTTTAAAATTTCTGCCACTCCTGTAATGTGCCCTCCTGTACCAACGCCAGTTATCAGGCAATCGATTCCGTCATGAAAATCATTTATTATTTCCTGTGCAGTAGTTCTTCTGTGGATATCAACATTGGCCTGATTGTTAAACTGAAGTGGGATCCATGAATCCGGAATTTCTTTTGCCAGTTCTTCTGCTTTGGTAATTGAACCCTTCATGCCCTTCTCTTTTGGGGTTAAAACCAATTCGGCACCTAAAGCTGACAAGGTTTTTCTGCGCTCCAGGCTCATTGATTCTGGCATGGTTAAAATTAACCGGTAACCTTTTACTGCTGCTACCAAAGCCAGCCCAATCCCTGTGTTTCCTGAGGTTGGCTCAATAATAACCGAACCATTTTTCAGGATTCCTTTTTTTTCGGCATCTTCTACCATCGAAAGGGCGATGCGGTCTTTTATGCTTCCACCCGGATTAGTTTTTTCCACTTTTACCCAAACCTCGTAACCTTCAGGGTACAACCGGTTTATTCGTACATGAGGTGTATTGCCAATGGTTTGTAAGATGTTTTCTGCTTTCATTTTTCAAGTTTTAAATCGGTTCAAACAAAAAAGCCCCCCTGTTATTCCAGGAAGGCTTCGTTTATAATAACTAAATAATGCTTCAATTTATATTACGAAAAACACCTTCCCGATACCGGAGAAGCAACAACACATGCAAGTATTATTTTTATTGTTTTTCATATTGTCTGCAATATATGTAATTTTTATTAATTCTAAATAACAAATACAGTTTTTTCATATTTTTTTACAGAAGGTTAATGTGAAAATAAGGATGCCATCCGTCTCTGTTTTATAAACACGGATGGCATCCTTTACTGCATACTGCGACTGAACACTGCCAACTATCCTTTATATCTCAGCCACTTAATTAATTCTTTGATATTTACCTTCTTGCCGTACATCAATAATCCAATCCGGTAAATTTTGGCTGCTGCGAAAATTGCTCCAACGGTTGTTAAAATTAATAACCCCATCGAAAGTATCAACTCCCATGCCGGAAGTCCGTATGGTATTCTTGCCATCATTGCCACCGGTGAGGTAAAAGGAATAACCGAACACCAAAATGCAAGCGATCCTTCCGGATTTCGGGCTATAGGAAATAACAACATTATTGAAAGAATTAACGGGAAAGTAACCGGGAATACCATTTGTTGAGAATCTTCGTCGTTATCAACTGCTGCGCCAACTGCACCCAAAAATGAACTATAAAGCAGGTACCCCGCTAAAAAGTAGAAAAGGAATGAGAAAAGAATAAGTGGCAAATTGAGATTGCCAATCATTTCCATTACCTCCATTACTTTGTTTGATTCCGCAGCCTGGACCATTGCCGGATTCATTTGCCCCTGATTTTCCATTAAACTTTGTCCCATTTGCTGAGCCGATTCGGGTGTAAAGAATCCTTGCACAACTACCAGTGCAATACCTCCTAAAACTATCCAGATAGCTACTTGTGTTAAACCAACCAAAACTGTTCCAATAATTTTACCGGCCATTAGCTGGCTTGGTTTTACCGACGAAATAATTACTTCTATTATGCGGCTTTTCTTTTCTTCCATTACGCTGCGCATAACCATAGAGCCATACATGAAAACAAAGAAGTAGATAATAATTCCCATAGCATAACTTGCTATAAATGCCACCACCGACGAACTTTTTTTAGCTTCACCCGATTCGGAAATTTTTAACGTATTAAGCTTTATTCGCGTAAATGTTTTTTTTAGTCTTTCATCTAAATCAGGAATGCCCGATTCGTCTATAACTTTTTGCCGTTTATCATTTTCAATAAACCGGCTCAGTTTTCGTTCAATTTTTTCGCTTAGCTCGAGAGGCAATTGTTTTTCGGAGATTAACTGTGCCTGGTTATCTGTATAAATATTTCCGGGAATGTATAAAACGCCGTAGTATTCACTCCCTTTCAGGTTGCTTTTTAATTCATCGTACTCTTCTCTGGGAATAAAATAATATTTAGTGGTTCCTTCCTCTTTAAACTCACCCAAAAACAAGGTGGATTCATCGTAAACGGCAATGGTACGTTCTTCTTCATCGTCCTTAACCGAGAAATAGATAACCAGTGCATAAACACCTGCAATAAGAATGGGCATTAAAATGGTTAAAATAATAAACGATTTCTTTTTAACCCGTTTCAGATATTCCTGTCGTAAAATAATGAATGTATTGTTCATGGTTTTTCTATTTTTTGTTCGATTCTTCAACTGCTTTAATAAATACATCGTTCATACTTGGTATAACCTCTTCGAATGAAAGAATTTCCGCGACGGGCATTAAAACCATCAGCAGTTCGTTGTTTGAATCTCCATTCAGATACTGAACGGTAAGATTATTCTCTTTTTTATCTTCAGAATGACTTATGATTTTGTAATTATGTCCGAGTACATGATCAATTTTGTCAAACTCTCCCCTGTATTTAATATCGAAAATATTCGATTTGTATTTCTCCCTTATTTCATCGGTTGGGCCGTCTTCTATTTTAACCGATTTATTGATAAGGGCAATGTTGTCGCACAACTCCTCCACCGACTCCATGTTGTGGGTTGAGAAGATTATGGTCGCCCCTTCATCCCTCAGATTCAGAATCTCTTTTTTTAGAAGATTAGCATTAATCGGGTCGAAGCCGCTGAATGGTTCATCGAAAATCAACAGTTTTGGCCGGTGAACAACCGTGGTTACAAACTGAACCTTTTGCTGCATCCCTTTCGAAAGTTCCTCTACCTTTTTATTCCACCAGGGCATAATATCAAATTTTTCGAACCATTGTTTCAGATTTCGGGAAGCTTCCTGTCGTGATAATCCTTTTAGCTGAGCCAGGTATATCGCCTGTTCCCCTATTTTTAATTTTTTATAAAGGCCTCGTTCTTCAGGCAAATAACCAATTTGGGTAATATCTTTCCTGGTCATTTTTCGGCCATCAAGGAAAACCTCGCCCCGGTCGGGTGCCGTAATCTGGTTAATTATCCTTATTAACGTTGTTTTTCCTGCCCCGTTTGGGCCCAGCAAACCAAAAATACTTTGCTCTTTTACCGCAATGCTTACATCGGTTAATGCTTGTGTAGTTGCAAAAACCTTATCAACATTTCGCGCTTCAAATAATTCCATCGATTTATGTTTATTGAAATGGTATGAATAATAGTTTACAAATTACACCGATTATGAAAAAAATTAAAAGATATTGTCCTCTGTGTTTCCAATATCTTTATTTTTCAACATCGGCATTATTCCAATTTTAAAAGATATTCATTTCAAAATTGAAATAACAAGTTTGGTTCTAAACTTTCATTAAATAAAAAAATAAAAAATGCTGTTTCTTATAAAATATCGGTGAATAAGCCAGATTTTTAGATGAAAACCGCAATTGAAATGAAATTGTGACAAATTATTCTTATTCCTGCTGCTCAAGATTTTCCGTTATTTTTCGCACCAGTTTCATGTGGTCGAAAAATTCTTTGGCAATTACCCTTAAAATTGTGTAAACCGGAATAGCCACCATCATCCCGATTATTCCGGCCAGACTTCCGGCAGCTAAGATTACCAGGAAAATTTCGAGCGGATGTGCTTTTACACTGCTCGAATAAATCAGGGGCTGGAACAAAACATTGTCGATAATTTGTACCGAAAGAAAAACAAGGGTCATCCAGCCCAGCATTGGAAGAGTAACACTCATGAAGTCGGCATTAATATGCAGGGCAGCTCCTATTAAAAGCCCCACCATTGCACCCATCCAGGGGCCCAGATACGGAATTATATTAAACAATCCGCAAAACAGACCGATTACAACCGCATGATTAAACTCAATCCCAATGATGGTCAATCCTAAGGTATCGAGCAGCATTACCATAAAAACTTCGAAAAGAAGGCCGATAAAATAACGTCGCAACAGGTACGAAATCGAGTCGAGAATGTGTGCTACCTTTGTTTCCATCTCGGTTGGAACCAACAGGATTACAAATTCACGAAACATAGTTTCTTCTTTAAGGAAGAAAAAGGTAATAAATGAAATAGAAAAGAAAGCGATTAACAGTTCTCCTATAGTTCCTGCAACTGTCCCAAACCATGTGGATACCAGTGAGAAATCAATTTTTGCTCCTAAACTTTCTGTAACAATGTCGAGGAAGGTTTTGTCTTCAATAACAACCGGATCGCTACTGAAAAACTGTGAAAACTGTAACAACGGTTCCTCAATCGAATCGAGAACCACTGTAAAATCAATCTCAGATAAAGTTTCCACCTCGCTGATTAGTAATGGAATCATAAACCTGAAAAAGGAAATGAAAACAATCCAGAGTGCAATAAGGGAGATAAAAGCAGCTACTCCTTTCGGAATACGGAACTTTTTATATTTCACAAGCATTACCCACCTTACCAGTGGCCTGCCAATAAACGAAAGTACAACCGAAATTAAAATGTAGGTGACAATTGCACTGAAACGCCAAAGTAGAAAAATGATTATCAGAAATCCGAGAGCTAACAAAATAATGCGGGCCCAGCCTTTTAATTGTAGCATTTCAAAAATGGTTTAAACAAATATAAATTAAAATACAGTGGTTTCAAATAAATATTAGAGCCTGTTTAAATTTTATATTTTAGAGATATTCTGAAGTATTTTTTACTAATTCAAGGCGGAATTAACGCTAATAGCCATAGCTATTTAAGGAGATTTCAACGCAGAAGTAGTGAAAAAGACAAATAATAGAATAAATGGATAAATTTTAAACAGGCTCTTGGTACACGAACATTTTTGAGTAGTTGGAATGTGGTGAACTGATTCAATTTTTTAATTTTAAACCCAAATTGCACTTGTGAGAAAATACATAAATACAGTTTCGGCCTTTCAGTTTTATCAGTTACTGCGCTATTCTACGTTAATTTTAATCGGGATAGTTTTTACAAAAACTGCCCTCACACAATCGGCCATTGGCGAATACGAAACGTTTGTGTTTCTGGCTGGTGCAGTTAGTTTTTTCTGGTTAAACGGATTGCTAAAGGCATTGCTTCCATTATCGACCGGTAACGATAAATCAAAGACTAATATTTTCAGTGCTTTTGTGGTTATTCAGCTTATCAGTGTTTTTACTGCAATATTTATTTTCTTACTTCAACCTTACTTTACCCGGTTTTTACTGAACGGTAAAGAAATTCCGGAAATAACACTGTTGTTTGTTTTTATTGTTTTTGGTGTTCCGGGTAATCTTGTTGAATATTATTACCTGATAAAAAAACAGAACCTGGCCATTGTCGTTTACGGAACTGTTTCATTTTTTATCCAGTTCTGCCTGGTGGTTTTGCCTGTAGTTTTAGGATATGGCATACAGATGGCTTTAAGAGGGCTGGTACTTTCATCAGTTTTAAGGTATTTATGGCTCTTGATAATTTTTATCTCGAAAAAGGAAATTCATTATTCCCAGAAATTTGTACGCGAACACCTGAAGCTTGGCGGTCCGTTGGTTGCAGCTTCATTATTAAGCGGATCAGCTCAGTTTGTCGATGGATTTATTGTAACATCGAAATTTAATGACGAAACCTTTGCAATATTCAGGTACGGTGCCCGCGAATTTCCACTGGCGCTGCTTTTGGCCAATGCATTAAGCAATGCTGTTCTGCCCGATTTTGCAAAAAAGGATAATCTGAAACAGAATCTCGGAAATCTTAAAAGGAGTGTTTCAAAGCTGATGCACATCTTATTCCCGGTAACTGCAGTGCTGCTTATTGTTTCAAAGCCCCTTTTCCCTGTAATCTTTAATCCCGATTTTGCTGAAAGTGCAACTATTTTTAATATTTACCTGTTGCTTGTAATTAGCCGGTTACTAATGCCTCAAACCATTTTAAACGGATTGAAAATATCGAAACCAATTATGTTTGCTTCGTTTTTCGAACTGATTATAAATGTTGCTCTCAGTTTAATACTGGTCAGGTATTACGGTATTGCCGGAATTGCATTTGCCACGTTTATTGCTTATCTGTTCGAAAAAATATATTTAGTCACAGTTGTTCGTCACCGGTTAAAAATCTCAGTTTCAGAATATCTTCCCGTAAGGATTTATATAATCTACTCTGTTGGTATATCAGTTATTTTTATTTTTGCCGAATTAATTTTCAGATAATATGGATTTTATTCTCGATAACCAGGAAACCGAAATAACTTTTAAGAAAATACTTTCTCAAATAAGGCTGCACATGAGTGGCGATATTTCTGATGCCATGAATGAGAAAGGAATTAACTACAGGCTCAACTGGGGTGTTTCGTTAATCGAATTAAGGGAAATGGCAGGGCAGCTCGAACGCAACCACCTGCTGGCCTTAAAACTCTGGAATAAACAGTGGCGCGAAACCATGATTCTTGCAACTCTCCTGGATGATCCAAAAGAAGTATCAGAAGAACAGATGGATTTCTGGACAAAATCTTTTGAAAACTCTGAAATTGCAGAGCAGGCATCGACTAACCTATGGGTGAAAAGCAGATTTGCATTTATTAAAGCTCTGGAGTGGTGCAGAGGTAAAAAACACCTGGTACGTTATACCGGTATTCACCTTATCGGCCGCCTGGCAATTGCCGACAAACAAGCCATCGACGAAATGTTTGATCCATTTTTCGAAGAACTGCCAACGCTTGCTAAAGACCCGAAACTTTACACTCCTTTGTATCGCTCGGTATTGGCAATGGGTACCCGCTCAGTGTATTTAAACAAACAAACCATCGAACTCGCAAAATTTTTTCAGTTAAGCAATTCTGAAAATGCTGTAAAACTTGGTGAAGAACTTTACCAAGAGTTAACAAGTAGGTATGTGCAGGAGCAAATCAAAATACGTCATAGTCATTAAAGATTGTTAAGGATGCCATCCGTCTATGTTTCAGAAATACGGATGGCATCCTTACTTCATCCTTAATATTCGCCTAAACCTGCAATACTGTCATGAAAATATAAATGGCAAAAAAATTGTTTCTGTTCAGGCTCACAAGTTCAGAGAAACTTTAAACATTAGACAAAAATGATGAACATTACAAAATCTTCGAATCCTGTATTTAAAGAAAGAGTATTTAGCAGGGATTATACTTCGTCGTCGGATGTGATGACAGTTAACGGAACAATGAATAAAACAGCGCTGATGCTTTTATTGGTAGTTGCAGGGGCTGTTTTTACCTGGAATAAATTTTTTGATGCAGTAGCTGTTAATCCCGATGCCGGTTTTGCAGCAGTTGCCCCCTGGCTGGCAATTGGAGGAATTGGCGGTTTTATAACCGTTTTGGTAACCGTATTCAGGCCGCAAAGCTCAGGAATTTCAGCTCCGGTTTATGCCCTGTTCGAAGGGCTGTTCCTGGGAGGGATTTCAGCCATCTTTGAGGCAATGTATCCAGAGCAAGGATTAGTTTTAAGGGCTGTGATGCTCACTTTTGCTGTATTTTTTGCTATGCTGTTTTTATATCGATCAGGAATTATTAAAGTCACTAAAAAATTGATGATGGGCATATTTGCTGCTACTGCAGGAGTAGCCCTGGTTTATTTGGTAAGCTTTATCGGTGGTTTCTTCGGAATGAATACTTCATTCCTGTACGGCAACAGCAATTTTAGCATTGGTTTTAGCCTGGTAGTTGTTGCCATTGCAGCGCTTAATCTGGTTCTTGATTTCGCTTTTATCGAAAAAGCGTCAGAATCAGGAGCTCCAAAATATATGGAATGGTATGGAGCATTTGGTTTAATGGTGACACTTATTTGGTTATATCTAGAAATTTTGAGGCTGTTGGCTAAATTGGCAAGCAGGGATTGATAAAGTTTGCAGTTTACAGTCGCAGTTGGTAGCAGCAAGGATGGCATCCCTATATGTTTTCGTAAACAGGGATGCCATCTTTTTTCCCATTTTTTTTGTTATTTCAACGATCCCGAGGCTTCTGGAGAGGAGAAATCTGGTTGCAATAAGATTTCTCAGTCATTATTCCCTGCCTCGCCGGCAGGCAGGCTCCGAAAATGACAGCATACAACTTCATTCACGCCATTCTTTTTTATTTTTACACCAAAATATTACCTTAGATTTTGTTTAACCTAAAATTATTTTGGAAATGCAAGTCATTCAGGTTACCAATAAAAATTTGGTTAATGAATTTCACAAGCTCCCCGAAAAAATCTATAAAAACGACCCAAACTGGATACCTTCACTCAGAATGATGGTTGAAGACACCTTCAATCCTGAAAAGAATGCACGTTTTGAAATAGGTGATGCTGCCAGGTGGTTATTGAAATTGGATGGAAAGTACATTGGCCGGATTGCAGCTTTTTACGATCAGGATTATGCATCGGGCTACAACCAGCCTACCGGTTGTTGTGGTTATTTCGAGTGCATAGATAACACCGAAGCGACGATTAAGCTATTCGACACGGCAAAAAACTGGCTCGAAGAGAGAGGAATGGAAGCCATGGACGGGCCGGTAAATTTTGGCGAAAATTTCTTTTACTGGGGATTGTTGGCCGATGGTTTCAATCCTCCGGTTTTTGGGATGCAATACAACCCGGGTTATTACAAGCGCTTTTTTGAAGAATACGGGTTTAAAACTTATTACGAGCAATACAGTTATTCACTGGATATTACAAACAAAAACCTGCCCGATCGTTTCTGGAAAATTGCTGCCTGGGTCGCTAAAAAGCCTGGTTATACATTCGAACATTTTACATTTAAAAACCAGGATAAATACATCCGCGATTTTATCGAGATCCATAAAAAGGCCTGGAGTCACCACGGAAATTATAACCCGGCAGATTATCAGCAGTTAAAAGAGATGATTCAGTCAGCTAAAATTATTCTCGACGAAGAATTTATGTGGTATGTGTATCACAACGGAAAGCCCATAGCGTTTTTTATGCAGGTTCTTGACCTGAACCAAATTCTCCAAAAATTAAAGACCGGAAAGCTCAACTTCTGGAAAGGGATTAAACTCCTTTATCTGAAAAAACAAAAAACCATAACCCGTTGCAGGGTAATTGTTTTTGGCGTTGTGCCTGCTTATCAGGGAAAAGGAATCGAATCAGGGATTTTTCACCATCTGAAAAAAGTGATGATTCGGAAATCGTGGTATAATGACATAGATATCAGCTGGGTAGGCGATTTTAATCCCAAAATGAATGCCCTGTTTAAATCGCTGGGGGCTAATCGTTCACAAACACACGAAACAATGCGTTATCTGTTCGACAGAGAAAAAGAATTTAAAAAGGCGCCTGTAATTGATTAAAAAGTGGTTGTTTTGTAATAGATGAGAGACAATGCTCGTGTAAATCCTGAAGGGGTTAAATAATAATAGCCCCGGGTGCTACCCGGGGAAATGAATAACAAACAGAAGAATCCTGAAGGGATTCAATGATATAATTTATTGGGTATATGCGATTAATCGAAGTAACGGATAAGAAAACCAGGAAGCAATTTCATGAAGTTCCCCGGATTATTTATAAAAACGATCCCAACTGGGCTGAACCGTTGCATGAGATGACAGAAGCAACTTTCGACAAGAAAAAAAATAAGGCTTTTCGTAACGGTACTGCCATTAGATGGGTGCTGGTCGATAAAAAGAATAACCTGCTTGGCCGGATTGCTGCGTTTGTTAACCGGAATACAGCAAATACTTACGAGCAGCCAACCGGAGGATGTGGTTTTTTTGAATGTGTCGATAATCAGGAGGCAGCAAATATACTTTTCGATGCAGCTGCAAAGTTTAATAAAGACAACGGCATGGAGGCCATGGACGGCCCTATCAATTTTGGTGAAAACTATGTAAATTGGGGATTGCTGGTCGATGGTTTTATGCAGCAGGGGTATGGTATGCCATATAATCCAAAATATTATGAAAAGCTGTTCCGGGATTTTGGGTTCGAAGTATATTTCGAACAATACTGTTATCACCTCGACTACACGGTTCCTTTCCCTGAACGGTTTTGGAAAATTGCTGGCTGGGTAGCTAAAAAGCCGCAATATAGTTTCAGGCATTTCAGCTATAAAGAAACTAACAAATTTGTCAAAGATTTTTGTGCTGTATACGATGCGGCATGGTCGTTTCACGAGCATTACAAACCGATCGATCCGGATGATATCTTTGACTTTATTACCGACTCGAAAGCAATACTCGATCCGGAAATGATTTGGTTTGCCTATAACGAAGATAAGCCCATAGCCCTGTTTGCAATGGTTCCCGACCTTAACCAGATTCTGATGAAACTAAACGGTAAATTAAACTTATGGGGTATTCTGAAATTTTTGTATTATAAAAAAACAAAACTGATGACACGTACCAGGATCCTGATAATGGGAGTCGATCCGAAATACCAGCGATCCGGAATAGAATCAGGTATTTTCTGGCATCAGCAACAATTTATGAAAAAGAAGCCGCAATATACTGAAGTTGAACTTTCGTGGGCTGGTGATTTTAATCCGAAAGTTATAGCTATTTATGAAGCTACAGGTGCCAAAAAGACGAAAATACATTACACCATGAGATATATGTTCGACCGTTCGAAAAAAGTAACCAAAGCACCGATAATCGGGTTCGATTAACTATGTACTTAAAAGTGAAATTAATATGGTATCATTTTGGAATTTTACAAACTATATATATCTTTGCAGCCCGAATTTTTAAATGAATTAATAAATTTCAGAATGGATTGCAGTTAACGAAATGTAACCATTCGACTAAAATTAGATAAAATGAAAAAAGGAATTCACCCAAAAGAATACAGAATGGTAGCGTTCAGGGATATGTCGAACGGACATACCTTTATCACCCGTTCAACAGTTGATGCAAAAGAGACAGAAACCATTGACGGTGTAGAATATCCGTTGTACAAACTGGAAATTTCTAATACTTCTCACCCGTTTTATACCGGTAAAACCAAATTGGTTGATACTGCAGGACGTGTAGATAAGTTTATGAACCGTTACGGAAAACACATGCAAAACAGGAAAAAATAATTTTTCTAAACGATATAAGAAAAACATCCGTTGGCTGACGGATGTTTTTTTTTGCCCTTTTTTGAAAGTCTCTTCAAAATAGAATTAATATTTCTAATCCCTTCTGTCTGGTATTAGAACGAGTTCCCCTTGGAGAAGGGGAATTTAAAGGGGATTGAATTTAATAGAATTGGAATTATTTTTATTATCGGGTGTTTGTCATTATTCAAAATAGTTTTATGCAATTTTGTCGTGATTTGAGGAAGATGAAGTGAACAAACAGTCATAATCTTCCTTATCAATAAATGGCACGGCAATTGCAAAACTGCTAACCCGGCTTCAACAGCTTAATTGTTGTGTCAGGTTGTCATTAATTAAGATTTAAAATGGGAAAATTAAAAAATTCAAATTTTCAAAATATATTAGTTGCAGGAGTGATGGATGAAGAATCGGAATTTTTGCCGATTATTGCTGATGGGGATGATAAAGAATTAAAAAATGTGGAAGTACCGGGAGTACTCCCTATTCTTCCTCTTCGAAATACTGTACTTTTTCCGGGTGTTGTTTTGCCAATAACTGTTGGGCGCGAACAATCGCTGAAACTTATTCGGGATGTAAATAAAGGAAGCAAACTGCTGGGGACTTTAGCCCAGAAAGATTATACTATCGATCACCCTGAACCTGGAGATTTATATGATGTAGGTACAGTGGCAGAAATACTGAAGGTATTGGAGATGCCCGATGGATCGACTTCTGTTATTATCCAGGGGAAACGGCGCTATGCAATTCGCGAATTTGTTTCGGAAGAACCCTACTTTAAAGCAAGTGTTGAGCCTCTTAATGATCTTACTTCGAAAGACGACAATGAATTCAATGCCATTGTGGGATCTTTAAAAGATCTATCCATTAAAATTGCACAGTTTACTGCAAATGTTCCGCCCGAAGCAACATTTGCAGTAAAAAATATCGAGAATTCAACTTTCCTAATCAATTTCATCTGTTCGAATACCGATATCAGTGTTGATGACAAGCAAAAGTTGCTGGAAATTGAAAGCCTGAAAGACAGGGGAGTACAGGCCATAAGCTTTTTAGTAAAAGAGGTGCAGATGCTGGAGTTAAAGCATGACATCCAGAAAAAGGTAAAAACCGACATAGACAAGCAACAGCGTGAGTTCATGTTAAACCAGCAAATGAAAACCATTCAGGATGAATTGGGTGGAAATCCGGTAGAACAGGAAATTAACGCATTAAAAGAGAAAGCCAAAGCGAAAAAGTGGAATAAGGATGTTGCTAAATTTTTCGACAAGGAGGTGGAAAAACTGAGCCGCCTGAATCCGGCTGCCGGTGAATATTCCGTTCAGTATACTTTTTGCCAGACTTTATTAGAGCTACCCTGGGACGAATATACCGAAGACAATTTCGACCTGAAACATGCCAGCAAAGTATTGGATGAAGACCATTATGGTTTGGAAAAGGTTAAGGAGAGGATGCTGGAACATCTGGCAGTTTTAAAACTGAAAAACGACATGAAGTCGCCAATCCTTTGTTTGTACGGCCCTCCGGGAGTTGGAAAAACCTCATTGGGGAAATCGGTGGCGAGGGCTCTTGGCAGAAAATATGCCCGGGTGAGTTTGGGTGGATTGAGTGACGAGTCTGAGATTCGTGGACACCGCAAAACATATATTGGTGCAATGCCTGGCCGCATTATTCAAAATATAAAAAAGGCAAAATCGTCGAATCCGGTTTTTATCCTCGACGAAATAGATAAAGTATCGAAACATTTTCACGGCGACCCGGCTTCTGCATTACTCGAAGTTTTAGATCCGGAGCAAAATTCTGAATTCCACGATAACTATGTTGAGCAGGATTACGATTTGTCGAGAGTAATGTTTATTGCCACGGCCAATACATTAAGCACAATTGCACCTCCGTTGCGCGACAGGCTGGAATTAATAGAAGTGAGCGGTTATCTTTTGGAAGAAAAAATTGAAATTGCCAAACGCCACCTGATTCCAAAACAACTGGAAAACCACGGATTAAAAAAGAGAGATGTAACGTTTCCGAAAGATGTTATCGAATTAATAATCGATGGCTACACAAGAGAATCAGGAGTTCGAGAACTGGATAAAAAGATTGCCAAAGTAATCCGCCGGATTGCCAAAAAAATTGCATTCGAAGAGAAATTCAATAAAAAACTTACCAGGGCAGATATCCGAGAATACCTGGGAGTTACCGAATACTCGAAAGAAAAATACCAGGGCAACGACTTTGCCGGGGTGGTAACGGGTTTGGCCTGGACTGCTGTTGGCGGGGAAATCCTTTATGTTGAATCGAGTTTAAGTAAAGGCAAAGGCGGTTTGACACTGACCGGGAATTTGGGCGATGTAATGAAAGAATCGGCTATGCTGGCTCACGAATATCTGAAATCGCATGCTGAGGCACTCAATTTAAAATCTGAAGTTTTTGGCAACTGGAACGTCCATGTCCATGTTCCTGAAGGTGCTATTCCGAAAGACGGGCCATCAGCAGGAGTGACAATGGTAACATCGCTGGCTTCAGCATTTACACAGCGCAAAGTGAAAAAGAACATAGCTATGACCGGCGAAATTACCCTGCGTGGTAAGGTGCTTCCGGTAGGTGGAATAAAAGAAAAGATTCTGGCTGCCAAACGTGCCGGAATCACCGAAATCATTCTTTCGGAACAAAACAAAAAGAACCTGGAAGAGATTAAAGAGGCTTACCTGAAAGGATTGAATTTTCACTTTGTAAACACAATTATGGATGTGCTGGATATCGCACTTTTAAAAACCAAAGTGGATAAACCGTTAAAGATTTCATAATAAATTTGACGTTTAGTAAAGCTCTAAAATATTTAATGGTCCTGTCCGTCATCTGATGGATAGGACTTTTTATTCCCGATTGTTTTGTAAGTTTGAATAAAAAAACTAAACCTATGAAGCAAATCAGAATCATATTATCGTTCTTACTAATCACATTATTTCTGACCTCCAATGCCCAGCGAAAAGAGATGCCATTTAATTGCAACTGGCAGTTTACAGGTGGCTCTGTTACAGGTGAAACCATAAACGAATCTGTTACAATCCCGCACACCTGGAATGCGCTGGATGCCCAGGAAGGCCTCTCTTATTACCGTGGCAACGGAACCTATGAAAAAACATTTACACCCGATGCCGGTTGGAAAGATCAGCGTGTTTTTATTCGTTTCGAGGGGGTAATGACCATTGCAAAAGTTTTTTTGAACGGCGAAATTCTTGGTGAACACGGGGGAGGATATTCAGCTTTTATTTTCGAACTGACAGATAAACTGAAATTCGATCAGGAAAATACCATAAAAGTAATTGCAAATAACGAATACACACTGGAGGTTCTTCCACTATTTGGCGATTTCAATATTTACGGTGGTATATACCGGCCAGTAAGTTTAATTGTTGCCCCGCCAATATGCATCAGCCCGTTGGATTATGCTTCTCCGGGAATTTATTTAAAACAAACAAACGTTTCTGAAACTTCAGCCAATGTGGAGGTGCGGGTAAAGATTTCAAACAACCTGGAAAGTGATTGGGAATTAAGGGTTATTACATCAATTATTAATGCAGAGGGACAAAAGGTTGATATAAAAACCAGTGAGTTTAATGCAAAACCGGGGGAAAGTACATTTTCAAACTCATTATTAATCAATAATCCCACGTTATGGAACGGTAAAAAAGACGCGTACCTCTATAGTGTAAAAGTTGACTTGATGCAAAACGGGAAAATAATCGATAGCAAAACCGAGCCTCTTGGTTTGCGTTACTTTAGGATTGACCCAAATGAGGGATTCTTTTTAAATGGCGAACACATGCCATTAAACGGAGTCTCCCGTCATCAAGATAGGAAGAATAAAGGTTCGGCCATTTCGAATGCCGACCATAAAGAGGACATGGAAATAATGCTGGAGATGGGAATTAATGCACTGCGTTTGGCTCATTATCAGCATTCGGAGACGATTTACGATTTGGCCGACTCGGCCGGTATCGTTGTGTGGGCGGAAATACCCTGGGTTGGAGGCCCAGGTGGTTTTACCGGCGAATCGAACGGGTATGAACCAACCGAAGCATTTCATAATAATGCGAAACAACAATTGCATGAGCTAATCAGGCAAAATTTTAACCATCCATCCATCATTTTCTGGAGCATCTTTAATGAAATTCAGAATCCGAAAGATGAAAGTCCGGTTGATTTTATACACGAACTGAATGACATTGTGAAAGAGGAAGATCCTTCGAGGCTTTCGGTTGGTGCAAGTATGCTTAATCCGAAAGAAAACATCCACGATATTACCGATGCCATTGCCTGGAACCGATATTTTGGCTGGTACTACAATCAGCCGGAAGACATTGGTGAATTTTTAGATGAAACCCATGTGAAATATCAGGAGTTATGTATCGGAATTAGTGAATATGGAGCAGGTGGAAGTATAATTCAGCATTATCAGGAATTGAAACGCCCCAATCCGTTTGGTTCTCCACACCCCGAAGAGTGGCAAAGTTATTATCACGAACAACATCTGAAAGCATTTAACGCCCGGCCTTTTGTATGGGGAACTTTTTTATGGAATATGTTCGATTTTGGTTCGCATTTCCGGCGCGAAGGAGATCATTATGGTATTAACGACAAAGGACTGGTAACCTTTGATCGTAAAACAAAAAAAGATGCGTTCTATTTTTTTAAAGTGAATTGGAGCAGCGAACCGGTTCTTCATATTACATCGAAGCGCCATATCTTCCGCGACAACGACGAAGCCAACGTAAAAGTTTACAGCAATCTTGACTCAGTAACCCTTTTTGTAAACGGTGAAAAGGTTGGAACCAAATCTCCGGTTGATGGAATTATAGTATGGGAAGGTGTGGTTTTAAACGAGGGAAATAATGGTATTAAAGTTACCGGGAATTTTAATGAAAACGAGTTGACCGACTCCTGTGTTTGGGCATTGGATACTGCTTTTGGAACAAGGCAGGTTGCAAAGGTTTACGATATGTTGAAGTACCTAACCCTGGTCCTTCTTATAGGATTGGTGCTGATAATTTGGTTATGGTCTTTGGCGTGGAGAAAAAAACGGAAGAGGCCAAAATGGAAACGAATTTTTGCCAAAGTATTGTTCTTTATTGCACTGTTTTTGGAGGTAATTCTGTTCATAATAAAGGTTTTTGCAGGGGTGAGGTTAGGATAGCATTAATCAATCTTTCAGCTGTCTTTAATGATAATGCCTGTATGTATAAAACCCTAAGGGTAACTATTCTCCCTTAGGGTTTGTTATTTAAAAGCCATAACTTTGAGCTATGGCAACATCTCGCGAACCATTTGAATTTGATTGTTATTATCATGTATTTAATCACGCTCGTGGTAATGATAATATTTTTGAATCAGAAAAAGATAATCAATCGTTTCTTGAGCTTATTTCGAAATATATAGATAAGGTTGCCCAAATTTATGCCTATTGTTTAATGCCC
The DNA here is from genome assembly GCA_039714235.1 of Bacteroidota bacterium. Classification (GTDB taxonomy): domain Bacteria; phylum Bacteroidota; class Bacteroidia; order Bacteroidales; family Prolixibacteraceae; genus Draconibacterium. The sequence goes on from JBDLJS010000043.1 coordinate 30,261, forward strand.
AATCATTTCCATATTTTGTGTAAAATTAAAGAAGTTGAGTTGCCATCGAAATTTGAGGATAAACATGAGAGTGATTATATCTCTCATCAATGGGGAAATGTTCAGAACACTTATTCAAAAAAGAAAAATTTCAGCACGGGGAAACGGGGAGGTTTATTTTGTCAATCTATAAATCGAAATTTAATCACCTCCGAGGACTATTTGCAAATGTGTATTGCCTATATCCATAACAACCCTGTAACCCATGGATTTTGCGGCCTCCCTGAAAATTGGAAATTTAGTTCATACAAGGCAATCATCTCTGACCAGCCAACAAAAATACAAAGGGAAGAGGTTCTGTATTGGTTCGAAAACAAGAAAAACTTTATTGAATATCATAAAACCAATGCGGCTGATATTTTTGCCACAAAATTTAATATTAATTGAATTTTAACCCTAAGGGAGAATAGCTACCCTTAGGGATTAGTAATTTAGAGGAATTTGATTTGATAAAGAAAGCATTTAAAATAGTAGTAAAATTTACCAGGAATCTCCTCTTCTTCCTGCTGATTGTTATTGCAGTTTATATGCTGGCTGCACTAATTCTTTCGGTTATGAAAACCCATCCACCCAAACTCAGTTGTTTAGCAGAAAATGAAGTATTTATAACATCAAATGGTGTACATCTCGACATAATTGTTCCGGTTGAAGACCTCTACCCCCAACTGGTAACACAACTAAATTTTAAAAAAGGGACGAAATATATTTCTTTTGGCTGGGGAGACAAAGACTTTTATATCAACACACCCGAGTGGTCAGATCTTAAATTTTCTGTCGCTTTTAAGGCACTGTTCCTGAAAAGCCAAACCGCCTTGCATGTAACCGGTTACCCACAATCTTATGGTTCGTGGAGAAGCGTTACAATTTGCGACGAACAACTGGAAATACTTAACAACTACATTTCAAAATCATTTATAAAGGACGAAAAAGGAAGTATAAACGGGTTTAAAGTTAAGGGGTATGGAATAAACGATAATTTTTACGATGCGCGGGGAAGTTTCTCTGTTTTTAAAACCTGCAATATTTGGACAAATACAGCATTAAAAGAAACGGGGATTAAAACTTCTGTCTGGTCTCCTTTCGATTTTGGAGTTTTATACCATTTGCCTGATAACAAATAACGTTTTGAATTTTAAAAGAAACCCAGTTCCAGCCTTGCCTCTTCGCTCATCATCGATTTATCCCACGGCGGCTCAAAGGTTAAATCAACGTTTACAGTTTCAATTCCATCAACCGACTGGGCGGCCTTGGTAATATCGTCAACCAGAATATCAACTACCGGGCAGCCCGGTGCTGTTAAAGTCATAACAATATTGGCGCTGTTGTTTTCGTCAACATCAACATTGTAAATAAGCCCCAAATCGTAAACATTTACCGGTATTTCCGGGTCGTAAACCTCTTTCAGGTTATTTATTATCAAGTCAATTCTTTTATCCATCTCTTCTCTCCTTATCCTGCAATTCTGTTATAAGCAACAGCATATAATCTAATTTGTTTTACCATAGCCACCAGCCCGTTCGACCGTGTTGGCGACAGGTGCTGTTTCAGGCCTATATCGTCTATAAAATGAAGGTCGTTTTCCATTAATTCCTTTGGTGATCTTCCCGATGCAACCCGCAAAAGCAAAGCAACCAGGCCTTTTACAATAACGGCGTCGCTTTCGCCCCTGAAATTAATTATGCCGTCTGCTATATTGGCAACCAGCCATACACGCGACTGGCATCCTTTAATCAGGTTCTGGTCGTTTTTGTCTTTTTGAGCAAGTTCCTCCAGGTCGTTTCCCAATTCAATAAGGTAGGCATATTTGTCCATCCAGTCTTCGTACATCGAAAACTCTTCAATTATCTCTTGCTGAACTTCTTCTATTGTCATTAAAATTTTTTTAACAGGATGCAAAGGTCGTAAAATTTTGTTTTCCGGCAATGATTTATGTTTTCTTATTAAGAAAGATTCAAAATTAATTTACCCTTATATTCCGCTCGGTTAATTTTTTTAATTTTAATCGAACGATTTAATGCTTAAAAACTAACAATATGAGCTCATTAGCAGGAACAAAAACAGAACAGAATTTATTAAAGGCATTTGCCGGCGAATCGCAGGCACGTATGCGTTACAACTATTTTGCAAGCCAGGCCAAAAAAGAAGGACTGGAGCAGATTGCAGCTATTTTTGAAGAGACTGCATTGAATGAAAAGGAACATGCAAAACGTTTCTTTAAATTTTTGGAAGGTAACATGGTTGAGATTACAGCCACATACCCTGCCGGGAAAATTGGCAATACACTCGAAAACCTGAAAGCTTCAGCCGATGGCGAAAACGAAGAGTGGACAGAACTTTATCCCGAGTTTGCAAAAGTTGCCGAAGAAGAAGGCTTCCGAGAGGTAGCTGCAGCTTTTAAAATGATTGCTAAAGTTGAAAAAGCCCACGAAGATCGGTACCGCACCCTGTACAACAATCTTGAAGAGGGCAAAGTATTTAAACGTGGCGATAAAGTTATCTGGAAATGCCGCAACTGCGGATTTATTCACGAAGGAACGGTAGCACCAAAAATGTGTCCTGCCTGCCAGCATCCGCAATCCTATTTCGAAATTAAAGAGTCGAATTATTAATATTGAAAGTGTAATTGAGGGTGTATCAAAAGTAATGAATTTAATAATCTACGTCACCCTGAATTTATTTCAGGGTCTGTATTTCAGAAGAGTTAGATTCTGAAACAAGTTCAGAATGACGGTTCCAATTATTTATGATACACCTTCACTAATTTAAAGTCAATATTTATTCTTTAGGAAAAGCACCCATCTGCTGCATAAAACTCAGTTGATCCCAGCTTTGCCAGAGGTCGGTAATTTTGCCGTCTTTAATGAGGAAAAGATCCATCCCGAAAATACTGCCG
>JBDLJS010000044.1:0-32139 GCA_039714235.1 Bacteroidota bacterium
AAAGTTGTTGGAGCCGGTATTTATATACAAACGATCCTGCAGGGGTGCAGAACCATTCCTGTTTTCGTTACTGCCACTGGTAACATATAAATCAGGATCACCATCGTTATCAGCGTCAAAAAAGGTGGCTTTAATATCTTCGCTCTTTTTATCTTTTCCCCACGGATTATTACCTTTTATCTTAAAACCTCCGCTTTCCTGAACAAATAATTTCCCGGAATATCCTTTTGCTCCTCCAACATAGAAATCGTCTAATCCGTCGTTGTTTACATCGGCCACTGCCAAAGCCGGCCCAAGCCCTGACATTTTATGCGGAAGCAAGTTTTCTCTTTTATAGTCGTCAAATTCGTTTTCTACATGAGCATAATTAAGCTTTAACCTGCTTGTAACATTTATAAATAAAGGATTGTCAGGATAGTTGAAGTTATAATTATTGCCGGCATCTTTATAGGAAACACTAATCCTTTTATTTGATTTTAAATCTGTAATGACCTGTTTTTTTCCATCGGGCCAAATAATTTGAACCTCGGGCACAGACTCATCTGTTCCAATACCAAAATGCACAACCGGGCTTGTTGAAGATTGAAAACCGCGACTCAGATATAATTCATGTACCTGAATCTGATCCTTTTGTTTCACTACTACTTTTGTTCCAATTCCCAAAGGATTCGAAGCAGGACCTTCAAACTGAAATTGTAAATAATTGCCCATGTTAGTTTCACGGGCATTATTTTTATAAATAAAAGATTTCGACTCTGAATTATTTACTATTAAATCCATGTCTCCGTCGTTGTCGAAATCAGCGTAAGCAGAACCATTAGAACATGTTTCAATATCGTTAACCCAATGTTTATTCTTCTTTTCGAAGGTTAAATCGCCTCTGTTTTTGTAAAAATAATTGTTTCTCATACGCCTGGGCAACCGGTTTAATATACTTGTCAGGTATTCATTTTTATCCATTTGCCCGGTTTCAATTATTTCTTTTTGTTTCTTCGCAATAAATTCCACAAAATCGTTGTTCACAAAATCGCCTTTAATACCGTTTGCCACAAATAAATCTTTATGACCATCATTGTCCATATCGAAGAGCAGCGGGGCCCAGCTCCAGTCTGTGCTGGGGATTCCTGCTAAATGGGCAATATCCGAAAAAAATGGTTTTTGGTGTTTATTGAAGGTGCCATTATTTAATTGAAGCGTGTTATACATATATTGTTGGTGTAGCCCCAAATTAACCAGATTTTGAAATCGTTCCTGTTTCATCGCCCCTAAACTGGTCTTTATTCCGTAATTATCCTCAGCCATCATATCAAGGGTAAATATATCCGCCCAACCATCGTTATTAAAATCACCAATATCGTTCCCCATTGAAGCAAACGACATATGATTTAACGATTCATCTACGATTTCAGAGAGAGTACCATCCTGGTTATTTATATATAAATGGTCTTTCCCTGAATAATCGTTACTTACAAAAACATCGGGCCAGCCATCATTATTTAAATCGCCAACTCCAACTCCCAGGGCATAACTCAAGCGATTGCTGACAATACCGGCTTTTTCTGAAATATCAAAAAACTTTCCATCTCTATTCTCATATAACCTGTCTCCCGTAAAATTACTTTTCATATTTAAGAATTCCTTTATCTGCCCGTATGCATATGGATCAGGATAGTGGTTAATTAAGAACATATCAAGATCATTGTCCCTATCGTAATCGAAAAAAGCGGCTTGTGTTGAGCATAGTTTTATATCGAGATTATATTTTGCACCTTCTTCTATAAAATGTGGAATTCCATTTATATCAATTCCCTTGTTTACAAGTAATTGGTTTTTAAGTTTATTCGTATCATTAAATTTTCCTGAAGTAGATATATAAATATCCATTAAGCCGTCAGCATTAATATCGACTGTTGTAACACCGGTTGCAAATCCTTTTACCCTGGAGGCGCCGGATTCATTCGTGATATCCTTAAATCTTAATTTCCCTGTGTTCTGATAAAGTTTATTTGCATAACGGTTTGAAACAAAATACACATCCTGCAGTCCGTCGTTATTAAAATCGGCAACTGCCAAACCTGCTCCGTTATAATAATACTCGTATGTAAAACCGTTCATTGCCAGCGACTCGGTAAGTTTGTTTTCAAAATCGATACCTGTCTTTTCAACTGTTAAAATGTCAAATAACCTGGTGTCTTCTTTTTTAACCGGGCCTGATAATTTCTTTTTAACAGAATTAGGTTTTTCTCCACAAGAAAATAAAACCAGAGCCAGCATTAACACTAAAAATATTCTCATAACAGAAGATGTATAAACTAATAAGTTTTTGTCTGCAAACAAAATACAATTTTAAATTCAAATCATATCTTATAATATCTTTCTATACTAAAGAAGGCGTCGTTTCCAGACGCCTTCTATTAATATAATAGGTAACTTATTGTAAAAATAAATGACTTTCTAATTCATATTTTCAATTCATTTTCAATTACCGTATCCCGGGTTCTGTTCTAATGCATTATCCGGTAAGTCAAATAATTTTCCTGGAATAGGCCATAAGTAATCACGTCCGGCATTGAATTTCCTTGTTCCTCCAAAGTCAACAAGTCCATCCAGCAGGTCCTCAGCAATACCCCATCTTCTTATATCGGAATACCTGGTTCCCTCTAACGCAAATTCAACCCTTCTTTCATGATGGATAACCTCCCTCATCTCATCCTTCGATAAACCGGCAGGAATATCAGGCATTTGAATCGATTCTCTGGAACGTACCTGGTTAATCGCATCGTAAACTGAAGCATCAGGACCAGAAACTTCATTTTTAGCTTCAGCATACATTAATAGTACATCAGCATATCTCATCAGGATAATATTATTTCCTGTTCCTGTCGGGTATCCAATCTTTTCTACATATACTCCTTCATCATAAGGAGTGTACTTTTTAAAACAAAATCCTGTGTAACTTTTAGGAGGAGTTCCTGACTGAAATGCTAAAGGTCCAATTCCATTATAGTCACTGCCTGTTACAAAAATAGATTGTTTTAAGCGAGGGTCTCTGTTCTCATATGGATTCTCTGCATCGTATAAGTCAGATTCATCAATTGCTTTTCCATCGGTCATTTCAAAATCATCTACCAACTCCTGCAGTGGCACAATTGACTGCCAGCCGGTTCCACCACCGGCTCCAAGATAGAGATCAAAAAAGTTCCCTTGTTCTGGTGAAATATATTGAGCATCGAAAATAACTTCTTCATTATTTTCATGTTCCAATTTAAACATATCCCTGTAATTTGGATATAAAGAATAATTCATATTAATCACCTGGCTTGCAGCACTTGCAGCATCACCCCACTGTTCATCGTAAAGTAAAACCCTGGCTTTTAAAGCAATAGCTGCACCAACTGTTGCCTGGCCTGGATAAGATGCTGTTTCGGGTAACATTCCGGCAGCAGCATCTAAATCTTTTACTATTTGAGCAACAACATCAGATTTGGAATCTCTGGGCAATGCACCGTGTTCAAGAATTGGTGTTTCCAATACGATTGGTACTCCGCCATATAAATCTGATAACTGTTGATAAAAGTAGGCTCTTAAAAAAATAGCTTCACCTTTCATTACAGTTTTTTTAGCTTCAGGCATATTTACATTATCGATATTATCTAAAAAAGTATTTGCACGGCCAATTCCCCGATATGCATCATCCCACAGCCAATTAATAGCTCCTGGCCCCCAAACATCATGGGTACCATCAGCTATAGCTTTAAATCCTTCCCACGGATAGTTATTATAAGCATTATCAGCAACTACATCTAAATACAGATAATTTTGAACATAGGAACCTAAACGGTTGTAAACTCCATTCAGTGCCAGGTTAGCATCGCTTTCTGTTTTCCAAAAAGTTTCGGCTGAAACTTTTGTGGTTGAATACACCTCTAACACATCTTGTGTACAAGAGGATACTATTAAAAATGCCAGTAACAGGCTCCAGTATATTTTTATTTTATTCATGATTTACAAATTTTTTAGAATGAAACATTTAAACCAATTGAATAGATACTTACATTAGTGTAAGAGCCTCTTCCTGCAGTAACACTTTTCTCCGGGTCTAATCCCCTGTATTTTGTAAACAGAAATGGATTTTGTGCATTTAAGTAAACTCTTAATCTATCTAATTTAAGTTTGTTCAACAGATTGCCAGATACTGAATAACCCAGTTGAATATTTTTAATCCTCACAAAAGAAGCATCTTCCAATAGGAATGAAGAATTCCTCCAGCCATTATTCATGTAATTACTGGATCTGGTTAATCTTGGATATTCATTATTTTTATTTTCCTCTGTCCAGGCATTTTCTACCCAAAACTGAGGAAGTCCTGCACTGTTAAAAAATGGTTTTTGCTCATGTTCAGTAATTGCTAAAACTCCGCCAACACCTTGAGCCAATGCAGAGAAATCAAATCCTTTATATTTAACATTCAGGTTACAACCAAACAGCAGATTAGGTATTGAACTTCCAATCGGTTGCCTGTCATCTCCATCAATCACACCGTTGCCATCCAAATCTTCAAATTTCACATCACCTGGTTTTGCATCAGGTTGTGCCCCATGGGCTGCAATCTCGGCTTCGTCCTGGAAAATACCAATCATTTTAATTACATAAAATTCGTCAATTGGACTACCTTCTGCGATTCTTGTATATCCACCTATTTTTGGAGCAGGTATTTCAACAACCTCGTTTTTAATGGTTGTTAAGTTAAATCCAACCTCATAAGAAAAATCGTTTATTTTATTTCTGTGGTTAATATCTAACTCAAATCCGGTATTTCTTACTGATGCTAAATTTACAGTTGGAGGTGTTAAACCACCAATAACCGTAGATATGCTAATTGGCCTTAAGATATCTTTTGTCAGTTTATCAAAATACTCTACAACCAGTCCTAATTTACCATCATATGCTACTAAATCTACACCTATATCTGTGTGCATTGATGTTTCCCAGGTAACCTCCGCGTTAGGTAAATTGGTTTGTGCTGCTCCTCCAACTAATGCTCCTCCCTGAGAATAGTTTTGTCCCAATGAATAAGTTGCACTAAACTGGTTTGGAGAAATATTCTGGTTTCCTAATTCTCCCCAGGAGCCTCTTAATTTTAAACCGTTAATGATATCATTGTTCTTCAAAAAATCTTCTTCGGCAATATTCCAACCTACAGAAACCGACGGGAAAATCCCCCATCTTTTTCCATCTGCAAAATTTGAAGAACCATCGTACCTTACATTGGCTTCAACCAAATATTTTTGTTTATAGTTATAAGTTGTACGGCCGAAAAACGACTGCAATCCGTAATTAACCCTGTATCCACGTGAAGTTGGATCAACAGATCCTGCATCTATTTCATGTAATTCATTACTTGGAATTCCAGATTTTGTGGCAGCTAAATAATCAAACCTGCTTGTTTCTTGTTGAAATCCGGCCAAAACTTCCAGGTTATGATTTTCTGCAAACGTTTTATTATAATCTAAGGTACTGATTAAAGTTAAATCTGTATCTTGTATATACCTATTATCTGCTGATAAATCAGGGCCACCTGATCCTTGTGTATTAGTGGTCAATGTTTTTGGATTATAAATAAGGATTTTAGGCCTGAATATTTTCTGTAATGAATGTCTTTTTGAATAACCTACAGTACCAGTATATTTAAGTCCTTCAATAATTTCATAAACTCCTGACAAATTAAATACAAAATTGTCTTCACCAGTTTTATTTATACCTTCTGTTACTGCGGCTATGGCATTTTGAGTAGAATTACCTACCCATGTTCCTGCCCATTTTCCATCTTCTAACCTTGTTCCATAGTAAGGAAGAGCCCTGTTTGCCCAACCTGTTATACTTCCAGAACCAACTGGGGCTTCATTAACATCATCATGTCTGGCTGCAACCTTCACAGAATAACTGAGTTTTTCATTCACCCGGGAATCCAGGTTTAATCTGGTTGAATACTGTTTTGCGTTGGTTCCCATCAAAACACCATCTTGATCAATATAGCCAAGAGAAAATGAATAATTGGTTTGATCATTTCCACCACTTACTCTTACATTATGTGATTGAATTCCAGCTACGCTATACATCTCATCATTCCAATCAGTATTCGGATACAAATATGGATCTGTTCCGGTTCTAAATTCATCGATTATACTTTGTGAGTATAAAGGGGTTGCAGAAGGATTCTCATTTAAAAGAGCCTTATTATACAATTCCATGAACTGAACAGAGTTGGTTACATAATCTGTCAACCTCGTTGCTTTTTGTGCTCCGGCATAAGCATCGTAGTTTACTCTTAATTTCCCTGCTTTTCCTTTTTTAGTTGTAACTAAAATAACACCATTTGCAGCCCTTGAACCATAAATGGCAGATGATGCAGCATCTTTTAAAACAGTAATAGACTCAATGTCGGCCGGATTTACATTGGAAAGAGAACCAGCAAGCCCGTCGACTATAATCAATGGATTGTTGTTCCCTAAGGTTCCGACTCCTCTGATTCTAATAATAGCATCGTCACCTCCCGGTCTACCAGACCTCTGAGTGACATTTACTCCAGGAGCAAATCCGGATAACATCTGAGTTGCACTGGTTATTGGTCGGTTTTCAACCTTTTCAGCCGAAACAGTTGTCAAAGATCCGGTTAAATTTACTTTCTTTTGAGTACCATATCCAATTGCAATTACCTCTTCAAGCCCAATTGCATCGGCAACCATAGTAACGTTAATTGTTGTTTGGTTGCCAACTTCAATTTCCTGGGTTAACATTCCTACAAAGGAAAAATGTAAAACGGCACCATCCTGAATATTTGGAATTGTGAAGTTCCCATCCATATTGGTAACAGCTCCGGTAGTTGTTCCTTTGACTAAAACTGTCACACCTGGCAATGGCTCACCTAATTCATCAGTTACTTTCCCTGTAACCGATTTTTGCTGTATAACAGCGTCAGCTTCAAAGGTTTCGCCTGTACTTACCAAAGCAATTTGTCGTCCGTAAACTTCATAATTTACGTCAGTTCCTTCGAACAAATTGTCAAGGATCTTAAAAATTTTACTGTTCTTTTTCGAAACAGATGTTTTGCGCTCAACGTCAACACTGCTACTGTAAAAGAAACGGAATTCACTCTGGTCTTCAATCTCGTTTAAGATCTCTTTTACCGTCGAATTCTCAATATCCAAGGTTAGTTTAGTTGACTGCGAATAACTTTCTGCAGCCAAAGTTCCCATAATGGTCACAAAAAACAGAAATACTGTTAATTTCATTTTTCGTAATAGTTTATATACTTCCGGACTGAACCGAAAATATAACCAATTTTTTTTCATAATTTTACAATTTGGTTTAATACTCGTGTTAAATCATTTTTTTTAAGAGGTGGAAGTACCAGTTCTGCCTCTTTTCTTTTTTTAGAACTCAGGATTGATAAATTTCCCGATTTAAAAAGCTTATTCATAATTGTTTATTTCATATCATAGGCAATAAGTTAAATGGTTATTAATTTGGTTTTTCATTATAAAATATTTTTATGATTCTGGTTTTTTCATTGTAACTATAATCGATTGACGAGGTTACTTTAAGCAACTGAAGCACTTCAGGAAACGACTCCATTTCAAGGGTTCCGTTAAACCAGATTTTATTCAGGCGTTTATCTTCATCCAATTCAATTTTTACATTGTACCAACGCTCTAACCTTTTTGCAACCACCGGCAAATACTCATTTCGAAATATTAATTTTCCCTCTTTCCACGAGGTAAATAACTCGGCATCGACATATTCTACATGAATTTTTTCTCCTGACAGATTAGCTTGCTGCCCGGGCCGAAGGGTAACCTCTTTTTTGCTTTCCTTTTCTCTAACCAAAACTGTGCCTGTTACCAAAGTTGTTTGTAAATACTCATTGGTAAAAGCTTTAACATTAAAAGAGGTGCCCTTTACTTCTACATCGCCATAATTTGTAGATACGATAAATGGTTGGTCGCTTTTTTCTACATCGAAATAAGCCTCACCAATTAATTTTACCGGTCTGCTCTTTTTAAATTCTGACGGGTAAGAAAATGTCGACCCTGAATTTAACCAAACTAATGAACCATCGGGTAATTCGATATTTGTTTTTGCTCCATACGGAACTGTTATATTTTGTATATAAGCAGATTGATTATTTAATATATTGGATTGTTTAACCACCACTACGGTTAATATTACCCCAAGAATAAAAGCTGCTGCCACAGAGGCAACCCGCAGGAATAATAACCGGGTTTTATTATTTTTCCGATCCGGGAAGATTCGTGACTGAAGTGTGTTCCATTTTTTATTAAGTTCCGGATTTTTCCCAACCGTTGACAATACTTCCTTTTCTTCCTGTGCTTTCAAAAATAATTTGCGGTTTTCAGGGCTCTTTTTTACCCATGAAAGCAATTCAGATTCTTTTTCTGAAGATAATTTTCCTTCGAGAAAATATCTAGTGTACTTATTTAGTCTGATTTTATCCAATTTATCCTGAAAATTTTTCGATTCATATAATATTACAACAAGGGTATAGTTTTTACCAACCCTTTTGATTGATTATTTATTAATTATTATTGATTATTTTGAAACAGAGCTCACAAACAATTGATATTCAACGCATTTGTAATTTGTTTTTTTTTAGAATCTCTGAAATTCTTTGTTTTATAAAATCCTGTAAGGACGAAATATAATTTTGCCGGACAACAATGATAAAAGATTAATCCTTAATTATATAAAAAAACAGGAACATTTCAGGAGTTAATTTATTGCGGGCAATTTCAAGGCCTTTGGCCAGATGTTTATCGACCATTGTTGTAGAAATCTTCATGGTTTCGGCAATTTCTCTGTTCTTTTTGCCTTCAATCCATTTTAACTTAAAAGCAACCTGACAACGGTTCGGCATCTCCTCCATAATTTTTTCAAGTTCTGTTTTAAGTTTTTCTTCCATAGAGATAAATTCCTCTTCTACTTTAAAACTTATATGATATAGTTCTTCTGTTGCTTTTAGGGCCTGAGTTGCTACAAATTTGTCTTCAACAACCTTCTTTTTTAAGTTATTAAGGCAGCGGTTTCTTACTAAAGTAAAAATGAAGGATGAGAAATGCTTTTCAGTATCCAGAGTTTCCCGGTTGTTCCAAATTTGAATAAAAACATCCTGTACAAGATCTTCGGCTTCGGAAGAATTGCTTAGAAACGTTTTTGCATAATTACTTAATCTGGGATAATATTTACGAAATAACTTCTCGAAAGCCGGTTCGCTTCCATTGGTTAATGCCTTAATTATTTTTTCCTGATTTAATTTCTCATTCATTACAGGCTACAAAAATAAAAAAGTGAAATAAATTATGTTGTAAAAGATAATTATTTTCGAACCGCTTGTGCAGTTTGAATATAAATTATTGAAAATCAAGGCCACACTGAGTCCCGAGTACCCGGAAAAGTGTGTAATGAGCAGTCTTCACGCGTAGCGATTCCTATGGAAGACTCCGCTAAGGCTGACAGCCAGTACTTTGCAAAAGTAAACTGCACAACTGGTTATTTTCGAATTATTTAAATGAAGTGCATTTTTAGTTTCAGCTATTAATACAATTTTTTAAACATCGCACTATTTTATCTGTGGTCCACGTATTTCATTAATTCTCTCCGGTGTTAACGGGTCAAACAAACGAATCTCTTCCTCCTCATAAAAATTTATTATACCTGTTAACCTGTTTTTAAAACCATCAAAATTCTTATTTATGTCATTAGTCCAGGCAGCCTCGGCCACTGCCGACAAACGTGGAAAAATCATAAACTCCAGGCGTTCCGGTGTATGCATGGTTTCAGTCCAGGCATTAGCCTGAATTCCTTTTACCAGTGGGCTTTTATAATATTCCCCTCCTGTCATTTCTGAATTTGGGAAGGCATATACATCCTCAATGGGACAGAAGCCACCCCATCGCCGGCCATCTTTATGCGAATCGTGCTGAACAAAATCGAAATAGAGAGGACGACGAGGGCACATAATTGTCTCGTATCCTTTTTCCACGGCATTTCTCAGCATTTGAGGCTGGTCGTGGCGCCACCACATCACACCGGTATTTTCCTTTTGCAAGCCCGCCTCGGTTACCTCATCCCAACCCATTACCTTTTTTCCCATATCCTGAATGGAATCGGCCATACGGTTCAGAAAATAATGTTCAACATCCAGAAGGTCTTCCAGCCCTTCTCTTTTCATCAAATCCTGAACTTCGTAAAACGATAACCACTGCTGATTTCCAAAGCTAACCTCATCGCCACCGATATGAATGTATTGCGAAGGGAAAAGCCCGGCTACCTCTTTTAAAATATCGGTTAAATAACTATAGGTTTCCTCTTTTGCAGGATGAAAAGTAAAATCGGGGTATCTTTCCGAACCCCCACCGCTAAATTCAGGGTAAGCCCGGTTTGCTGCAGTAGCGTGCCCCGGCATATCAATTTCAGGAATAACTTCAATAAACCGGTACGCAGCATACTCTACAATCTCTTTAATTTCTTTTTGGGCATAATACCTCACAGGGGCATCACGATTCCACTTTGTACCACTTCCCCCAACTTTTGCCAGCAACGGATATTTTTTAATCTCGATACGCCATGCCGGTTCGTCGGTAAGATGCCAGTGAAATTTATTCAATTTCTGAAGTGACATCATGTCTAAAATCTTTTTCACTTCTTCCATCCCGAAGAAGTGCCGCGATTCATCAAGCATAAAACCACGCCACGAATAACGGGGCTTGTCCTCAATAATACAACACGGAATAGCTGATTTGTCTTTCTGTTGAGCATTTATCATTAACTGGATAAGCGATTGCAGTCCGTAAAAAGCTCCCTCCTGAGCCACCGCTTCAACTGTAATCTCATCAGGGGTTATTTTTAACCGGTACGATTCTTTTGACTCCTGTTGATTTGATTTAATCAATTTAATTTGTGTACTGTTTCTCTTTTTCAGGCACTTAAATTCAGTATATTTTTTCATCTGCCCTGAGAAAGTTGAAATTAAACCATCAAACTCGTTAGTTTCGGTCGAGATAGTTATTTTTTTAGACAGGGAAAATTGCCCTTCCATTAATTTATATTTGTTAGGAAGAGGAATAACTGCGACATCTTTCCCCTGCCCGTTAACCGGCAAAATCGCACATAGAGTAAGGAAAACTGATAAAAATAGTTTAGTTATTTGTTTCATCTTATTATAATTTAAGTTTTCACTTATTCTTCGAAATGCGGATTAGCATATGGCATTTGCGCCCCAATCTCATTTCTCCATTTGTGTAGCAAAGTTTTTAGTTCGTTTACTTTTTTATGCTCTGTCTCTGATAAATCGTTTGTTTCGCTCAGGTCGTTTTCCAGATTATATAGTTCAACATTCATATCCTCATAAAACTCGATGAGTTTATAGTTTCCCAGGCGAACCGCACCTGATGGCCGGCCTCCCAGCCCCCCGCTATAATGCGGATAATGCCAGAATATGGGACGTTCAGCAATTTTTTCATTCTCCAGCAACGGTTTTAAACTAATACCATCCTGATGCTGTCCGGGATTTAACTGAATACCGGCCAAATCGAGGATGGTCGGATAAAGGTCTGTTCCGGTAACCGGAGTATTATTCTGTGTACCTGATTCAATTTCTCCAGGCCAGCTAATAATTAATGGTTCGCGGATACCTCCTTCGTATAAATATCCCTTTCCGGCACGTAACGGGGCATTGGTGGTTGGGATATTTTCCGTTTGATTACTGGTTGCCATTCCCCCGTTGTCGGAGGTGAAAATTACAATTGTATTATTTTCAATATTAAGACTTCTGAGTGTCTCTAAAACCCGTCCTACATTTTCATCCATACTCTCCACCATGGCTGCATAGTGCGGCATATTTTGGTGGTTCTTATAAAAGGTTTTCCCCTTTTCAGAAAACTCCTTTCCGTTATAATCCATCCTTTCCAGTTTATCCTGATATTTTTTTACTTTCTCAGGTTTCCCCTGCATAGGAAGGTGCACTGTATAAAGCGACAGGTAGGCAAAAAATGGCTTGTCACTATCTTGTTTAATAAAATCGATTATTTCATCCGTTAAACGGTCAGTAAGGTATTCTCCCTCATAACCATCAGCCATTTGAGGATTCTTGTACGGCGAAAAGTATCCGCCTGCCGGATGCCCGGTTTTGTTACCCCCAATATTTATGTCGAAACCCTGGTGTTGCGGATAAAACTCCTCTTTCTCTCCGGCATGCCACTTTCCGGCAAACATTGTATTGTAACCTGCATCTTTTAAAGCTTCAGCTATCGTATATTCTTCCAAATCCAATTGCAGTTTAAACGGATGCGATGCCAGTCTCTGGTCTTTATGAGGCCCCCAGTGCCTGTTTCCCGGAATATAATCGGTAAGGTTTAAACGTGCCGGGTTTTTTCCACTCATTATAGCTGCCCTCGATGGTGAGCAGACCGGACAAGCGGCATATGCATTGCTGAAAACAGTTCCTTCAGAAGCCAGTTTGTCTACATTTGGAGTTTCATAAAATTCACTTCCGGTATAACCTAAGTCTGCCCAGCCAAGGTCATCGACCAGAATAAAAAGGACATTTGGTTTTTGCTTCGATTCACTGTTGCAGCTTCCGGCAATAAAGACTATGCAAAACAACAGTACAAATAAGGGATAATTCTTTTTTTTCATTGTTCAATTAATTCTAGTTTAGCACATTAAAAACAGAAAAATCCAAAATGTGTGGCTCACCCTTCGATTCTAAAATCTTAAGACGAATTGCCGAAACCTCCATTTTATCGAACTGATGTATAAATTTATGCCCAATACAAGAACCTTCGAAAATAGTTTGCCACCCCTTTTTTGTTTTACATTCCAGTGTATACTTTCTAACACGTTCCCCTTTTGAGATATCTTCCATTAAAACAATCTGATTTACTTTTTGCCTTTTAGGAAGTTTTAAATTTATTTTATTTCCGGCTCCCGAAGTTGAAACAAGCGGATTAGAAAACCTTCTGTTGATTTCGTTACCAAATTCTTTCAGACGTTTCACGTCGGGTTCGGGCATTAATCCGTCTGCATCCGGTGTCAAACCTAAAATAAGTGAACTGTTGTGCCCCACTGACTTATAGTACATACTCACCAGGTTTTTGAGAGGGAAAATATGTGCTTCATCGCCGGGTTCCCAAAACCACTCGTGCCGGCCATTGTAACCACGTAGTGGTGCATCACTCATTGCCGGCATATAGTATTTACCATCAGGGGTTCCATATTTTATCGGTTTAAATCCAACATTATCTCCCCGATTTTCGAACCAGGAAGGGTGACCATAAGTTCCCCAGCAAGGATAAGGTACTGTACCTGATTCTGAACCTCCCCAACGAATATCAGCACGTTGCAGGTTGTGGTAAAACAAGCATTCATGCTGATGTTTTTCAAAAATGGAAAGCACATCGGGGCCGCCCTGCTCAGGGCCGTGGGCTCCGCCATCGAACCAGACAATGGAAAGATCGCCGTAACGCGACATCAGTTCTTCGGTCATCCCCTCGCAAATACGGTTGTAATGTTGCTGCCTGTTTTGTGCAAATTTATCATTACCGCTTACTTTAAAATCGTGGATGCCATAAAACGAATTCCAGCGGATTCCAATATAAATTCCCGGTAATACATCGTATTTACGGCACGACTCTACAAAATCTTTTACAATATCGCCTTTACCATCTCTCCACTTAACAGCTTTTAAAGAGTATGGATTTACATCGCTTTGGTAAAGCGCAAAACCTGTTTCGTGAGTAGCTGTAAGAATTGCAATTTTACAACCTGCATCTTTGGCCGCCTTTACCCATTGGTCGGTATCGAGATTTTTTGGATTAAAAATATTATAATCGGCAACAGGTGTTATCCTGTTTTCTCGTTGCACATATTTTTTTCCATCGAAAACATGCAGATCATAATGAAATACGGCTACCAACTCTGAATTTTGCCAATCCAACTGGGCTTTTATGGGTATTGGAACTTCCTGGGCATTTAATATGTTTCCTATAAAAAGGGAAATAACGAAACTTAAAAGTATTTTCTCCATGTTGTAAATTGTTTATTTCTTACGTACTCCCTATTGAGAATAGTGGAGCGGCTCAACCGAAACACTTCCGAAACAGGGGGTATAATTATTTTACTACAATTCTCCTTTAAATTTTAACACATAACTAACAGTACAGTCGCCGCCATAAATATTTGTTCCTGAAGGAACATAAAGGTAATGTGGCTTCCCATCTTTCAGCAATACTTGCGGGCGTTCATATTTAGCATAATCTCGGTCTTTGGGACCATAATGCACTGCAACTTTACTCATATCCACATTTGTATAATCATTAATATGATGAAATCCTTTTTCGTAAGTATTAAAGTGTATCCCATCATCCGAAGTCCAGAGTATGCCCCCTCCCGGTTCAATCATTCCATGGTTATCGGTGGTCAACAACGCAAATTTACCTTTGTACATAAAAGCATACCCATCTTCAATATTACTGTCGTTGGCAGTTACCGGAAAGGGCATTTGAACGTAAGGGCCTTCGAGATTTTCAGCCACTGCCAGCCCCATTCGGGCCTTTTTCGATTTAAAATAAAGGAAATAACCACCATCGGGGTGTTGCAAAAATGCAGGGTTATTTACCCCGTTGCCTGCTTTATAATTCCAATAATCGGGATTTGAAGGAGGTGTTAGAATTTTTCCGTTATCGCCGGCCTTTTCCCAGGGGCCGTACAAACTGGATGAAACGGCCAGGCAAATGTACTGGTTCGACGGATGTTTTTCAAGCCCACTGTTCATAATAAAAAACAGGGCGTACAGGCTGTCCACTTTATGGATGGCAGGATTGTGCGGGGCAAAACTCTTTCTGTTCTTTACTTTATGAATTGCAGGATTGCACGGTGCTTTTCCTCCCTTGCCCTCACCGATATCCCCTTTTATGGCCACATCGGAAAAAACAAAAGGCCCCTCCGGCGAATCGCCAACATAATGGGCTATCTCGCTGTGAGTACGCCACCCCGGATGTACTTTTAGTTCTCCTGGCCAACGAGCAACAAACAGATGTACTTTACCATCATCGCCCCAAATTGGAGATGTTCCCCAGATTGTGTATCCGGGCTCTTCTACAGCAATGCCTACGTATTCCCATTGGTCGGCAAAAGTAGTTTCCGAGTTTTTATCTTCTGTTTGTGAATTGGCATTTAGAAAAGTAAAAACCGATAACACAAATACTAATATTGTTTTTCTCATAATTCTATTTTTTTATTGTTTCTGAATTATCGGGACAAATACGATATACGATTCATTGTTTAAAATCTAATGCTATTGGACAAATCGGTTCTTAAAGTTAAGAGATACTTTTTACATTTTACAATAATTGATAATGATAATTTTTACGGACTGTTGACCTGTTGGAAACTCGGCTGAGAGTTTTCAATATTTCAATAGTCATTTAAGCTGACTTTTTTACTTTTTTGTTCAAGTGTATACTTTCTGACAAGTTCCCCTTGGATATGCAACAAAAAGTTGGACGCTAAGATAAGCTATGCAGCTAATTTATTAAAGTTATCGTCATATTCCCATGCATACGTACCTTCTTCTGTTTCCATATCGGACCATCTCCATCGGATATATAAAGTCGTTGCATATTTGCGAGCTATTGTATCTTGTTGTTCCCAATACTCATCGGCATCAGCAACTAGTTTACCTGCATCGTCATAAATAGTCCAACCCATGCCTGGGTTGCGAATAAGTGATGTTGTATCGGGTTGAAAAGTTACAGTGGTTAAATTAATATGTTTACTATTATTACAAGCGCTTATTATCAGCACAATCAGAAGACTGCTGATTATATGTACAATCATTTTTCTTATAGCGAACTATTTTATCTCCTCAATTGGAAAATTAATACCTTTTTGTGTCCACCGTTTACTGTAGTTTTTTAGTCGTTGTATAAAGTTGGAGTATTCACCGGCACCCGACCAGGCTACTTCAGCTACAGCAGCAATTCTTGGATATGTATGATACTCCACATCACGGGATGTAGGAGTCCACTCAGTCCACATCTGCACACCAACACCAATAATATTCTTATGGTATTTGGTCGCTAAACCATCCGGCATGGGTTTAAAATTATACATTCGCTGAAGTGGTAAATCTTCATAAGTATAATTAAGGTATGTTTCAGTATGCAAGGAGTTCACTATTTCATAACCATTTTGAGCAGCTTCTGTAATTAATGGGATTTCTCCTCTCCAAAAATGAATAACTGACTTTTTTGACAACACCGTTTCCGACTTATAATCAACCGCATTTTCAAAACCATGTACATTCTTACCTAATATTTCATTCCATCCCATCATGCGTTTGCCATTTGCTTCCAGATATTTGGAAATATCATTGGTAAACCTGATTTGTGCATCAGATGGTGTTTTAATGTTGTTTTTCTTCATATATGCCTGCATCTCTTCTGATTCTTTCCATGCGCCAAATAATACTTCATCCCCTCCAATATGAATCACTTCTGCAGGGAAAAGGTCACATACTTCATCCAGTACATCATGTAAAAAAGTAATAACCCTGGCATTTGAGATATTGTAACTATTCTCCATCTTACCAAAACGAACTGGTACTTTGCCAGGCTCACCAACAATACCTAACCATGGATAAGCCGCAATGGCAGCACTGGAATGTCCAGGCATTTCAATTTCAGGAATAATATCGATATTTCGTACCGCAGCATAAGCTACTATTTCTTTAATATCTTCTTGAGTATAAAATCCACCATGTGGTTTACCATCATAAGTATTGCTATCCCACTTTTGTCCATTGAAGTTAATTTGGGTACTATCTCGAAATGCCCCAATCTCAGTTAACTTTGGGTATTTCTTAATTTCAATACGCCAACCTGCATCATCAGTTAAATGCCAATGGAACTTATTGATTTTAAGAGCTGCGAGTTCATCGAGCAAACGCAAAACAAATTCTTTCCCAAAAAAGTAACGAGATTCATCTAACATATAGGAACGCCAGGCAAATTGCGGGTAATCATAGATCTTAACTTCAGGAAGCCACAAGTTACCATCTTGTAACTCAGCCAACTGAATTAGCGTTTGAACACCATAAAAACAACCCTTTTTTGATGTTGCACGGATAACTATTCCTGACTTATTAATCAGTAACTGATAAGCTTCATCCCCACTTATAATGAAAGAATCAATCTGCAACGAAACAGGAAATATTTTTTTCTTTTTGTTGAAATTTAACGCATTTTCCCAGTTCTCGGTATGCGATTTTAAATATTCTTTTACTTCCTGAAAATCATCTGAAGCATTAATCTTAAAACCGGTTTCTACCTTAAATCTCCCTCCCGTAATTTCTGCTTTTTGTGGATATGGAACCAAATTTAATACCGGATTTGAAAAACTTTTTAAAGAACTTAGAATTAGTAATACGATTATAATACGATACATTGCTATTGAGTTTATTTGATTTCTTACTAAGTAGGTAAAAATACTGTTTTACTGTATTACAACCAATTGTTATAAAGACCGTGATTGCAAGCAAAACACAGCCCAAATAACGTATGGTTTTGTAATTTATTTCTATTTTACTATAACTGAACCTTGCTTGTTTTTGATCTAAACCAAAGAAGAAATGTAACAAATGCAGTTATGGATGCCACAACAACCAATAAAATAAAAATAGGAATTAAATCGTGGTTGTATTTTTCATACATCCAACCAATTATTTCTTCCTGAAATATCGGGCCTATTGAACCTGTTCCATTTATAATTCCTGCTGCTACTAACGCACCACGTTTTGTTCCTACATCTATTGCACCAACCCCCGAAATTAATGAGTCTGGGCCATAAAGCATAAACCCTGCTAATCCCATGGAAATTGTGAAATACATTAGGCTTGTAGATCCCATGGTATACATAAGAACAAATGATAAAGCCATTAAAAATAACATCAGAAACGAGAGTAAAGATCTTCTTCCTTTAAAATATCTGTCGGAAACAAACCCAGCAAAAATAACCCCTGCAAACCCAAAAATATCAAATACAGTTGAGATATATCCTGCATCGTCGCCAGCCTGATTAAAATTATTGTTTAGTAGAAATGGAACCCAACTCCAAAGTGCATATCTCAGAAATTTAATTCCAAAATAAATTAGTCCCATTGTAATTACTGTAAAAAAAACTTCTCTGGTCCATCCCAATCCTTTTCCATTCTCCTCAGGTTTTTCAGTAGGTTCTTCCTTAACTTCAACTTCATCATCATCCAGAAGGGGTTTTAACCCAACACTTTCTGGACGGTTTGGATGAAGATAAATTACTGCAATCCAGATAACCAGCAAGATCATTGAAGCACCAAAAAATGACCATCTCCAACCGTATTGCCCTAACATATATGCAGCAAAAGATGTGGCTAAAACTGAACCGAGCTGATAACATGTCGACCAAATGCCCAGAATACTTCCACGTTGCTTTCTTTTAAACCAATAGGCAAGGCTACCTATACAACCGGGCCATCCGGTTCCCTGAGCCAGGCCATTCAAACCTAAGAACAGTAATATTGTCCAATAACTATTTGCAGCACCAAATACAACATTGCAAATCAACGATATTCCCATACCAACAACCAGTAGATACTTAGGACCAAGTTTCCGCCCAAAAAAGGCACTTGAGTATTGGCCGATCATGTAGGCAATAAGATATACTGTGCCAAGATGAGCCAGATCCATTGCGTTTAACCCCAGGGTGTCTGCTAAATCACTCTTTACAACAAAGAATGCTTTTCGGGCAAAATAGTAACCCACATAGGCAATCCATGTAGCCGAAAATATTTTATATTGCCATTTTCGATATTCCCCCTTCTCAATCAATGCTGCCATTTTGTTTCTTTAAGTTAATTATAGTTAGATTAGTATTAACGCTGTTTTGCGTTAGGGATGACCATTTTATTTAGCCAATTAACAAATTCCAATTCTCTTATTTCGTCTGACAGAAGATCGTTGTCAATTGCCAACTTCCATTTAAGATCTTTGCGCGAATTGTCTATGTAAATTGTTTCAAGTTGTTCTACATATTCAACCATATCTTTGTGGTTATTGAAATATCCTTCGCGGGTTAATTTTTCTTCTCTGGCAATAATCAATCTGGCAACCTCATGAAGGTTATATTCAGGATGATATTGTGTTGCCCAGAAAACTCCATTTTCATGTTTTACTTCAACCGCTTGTATTTGAGTAAAATCATTTGATGCGAGTGATGTAGCTCCTTCAGGTAATTTGGTTATCATATCGTCATGACTAATAAATCCATCAAATACGACTGTTTTACCTTCATACATTGGGTGTTTCTTCCCTTCTTCGGTAAGAAATACTTTTCTTGCTACGCCCATCTCTCTACCTTTGGGATTGGGTTTTACTTCACCTCCAGCCACATAGACAGCCAATTGCGCTGCCCAGCAACTACCAAACTGAGGCAAGCCTACTATAAATCCGTTTTTTGCAAGCTTAACCATTTTGGTTACTCTTTCATCGTGATCGTGATAAACGGTAAGGTTGCAACCCGGCCAAATTATGGCATTATATTTTTTCAAACCCTCTTGATCCGGCATTTTTGTGTTGGGGTCGCTACTGTATATAATGTCGAATTCTGCATCGGGTAAGTGCCTTAACAGTAGTTCAGAATATAAAATTCCGGCGAGTGTTACGCCACATTCGTCGAATTGGTCTCTGCTTGGTTTTGGATAAGCATCAATAATCAGGAATTTTAATTTATTATTCATACTATTCTATTCAAAAATTTAAAGTATTAATGATTGAAGGCAACTCTTTATAGTCACTAAATATGCCATCAGCTTTTGTGTTTTCGCTTCCCCTGTTAAGCGATGCTGTACATAATAAGGAGTGAACTCCAACATTTTTTGCTCCCAGGATATCGTTGTGTTCCCGGTCGCCAATATGAATTAGCTCATGAGGCTGAACGCCAAACTTTTTGTAAGCCGATTCAAAAACAACAGGTTGGGGTTTTGAATTTCCAATTTCATCGGAAAATACAAAATGATCGAAAAAGCGCAACAAATCTTCACCTTTCAATAATTCACGAAGTACACGTCCCGGGCTAAAAATGGCATCCGATATTACTCCCAGTTTGTAGGATTTGTGTAACTCCTCAATTGCATTTCCAACACCTTCAATAAAATCGGGACGGAATTCAAGTTCCATCTCTTCGTGAAGTATTACAATTTCATTCATTTCTTTTTCAGGAAGTTCGATTCCAAGACCTTTAAAAATGAGCTCTAAACGGTCGATAACTTTCCAAGTAACAAACTGTTCGTGCCATACTTTACTGAAAGCTGAATCAACTGTGGTATAAATGGAGTTTACAAGTTCTGGAGAAACGTTTTTATGTTTATTGGCAAATTGAAAAACAAGTGATCTTCGTTCTTCCTTTTTAGATAATCTGCCAGCGGCTTTACGCTTTGGTTCGTCGGAATCGTCGATGAAAACTGTATCCCACAAATCAAAGGTGATTGCTTTTATCATAATTATATAATCTTCTTAAGTATAGTTTAAATTAGTTTTTTCAAAATGGTCATAACGTCACCTTTTTCAACTTTTTTGGGATTAAGCGGGCAGCAAGGATCTTCCATTGCATAATTTTCCATCTCTTCCAGTCTATCAGCACCCACGCCCAATTCTGATAGATTTTTGGACATACCCACTGATTTAAGCCACTCTTCAACTGCTTCTATTACTTTTCCCGCATCGTTTTCTGTGCCAAATATTGTTCCCAGCGAAGCATACTTCTCACGTGTGGAGTCGTTGGATAGGTTATATCTCATAACTTCAGTTAGAACAACTGCATTGGCTAAACCATGGTGCATATCGTAATAAACTCCCAGTGCATGCGCAATGGAGTGGTTTACTCCTAATCCTTTTTGAAATGCAATTGCTCCCATAGCTGAAGCCATCAACATATTTCCCCGAGCCACTATGTTTGAACCTGTGTTTACGGCAATTCCCAGGTTTTTTACACACATTCCCATTGCCTCTTTTGCCATACCATCGGCCATCGGATGATAGGTCTCCATAATGTACGCTTCAAGGTTATGAACAAACGCGTCAACTCCGGTAGCTGCCGTCAACTTAGGAGGGAGGGAAACTGTAATCAATGGATCTAGTACGGCAATATCCGGCATCATAAAAGGCGAAAAAATGATGGTTTTTCTATTTTTTACGGTGATAACACTACTTCTTCCAACTTCGCTACCAGTCCCGGCAGTTGTGGGAATAGCATAAAATGGAGGCATATTATTTTTAATATACTTATCACCGCCTTTCATGTCATCATATTTTTCCAAAGGACCATCGTGGGTAGCCATTACTTTAATCGTTTTACCTGTATCTATTGGAGAACCTCCTCCAAGAGCAACTATAAAATCGCAACCCGATTGTTTATAAAGTTTTGTTCCTGCAAGTACGTTTTCTTCGGTTGGGTTTGATTTTACATCGCTAAATATTACAGAATCAATTTCAACTTCACTAAAATAATTTTTCAACTCCTGAGCAGTACCAACTTTTTCGATACCTGCATCGGTAACAATTAATCCCTTTTTTAATCCACTTTCTTTTACAATAAAAGTGAAGTCTTTCATTGCTCCCGGTCCGTATTCAATTCTGGTTGGAAAGGAATAGCTACGTCTTTTATCTGCCATTGTATTTTATTTATACTATTATTGATTGATTGATTGATATTTATTTCGTTTTAATGCGTAGGTGATAAGACTTTGGCCTGGTAAGTTGCTCATAACCAACTGAAGAAAGAGTACATCCCCGGCCAGTATTTTTTACGCCTGTCCACGAAAGATATGGATCCAGATAGTCGCACCTGTTCATAAACCATGTACCTGTTTCAACTTTATTTCCAATTGAAATTGCTTTTTCGTCATCTTCAGTCCAGATAGAAGCAGTTAACCCGTATTGGCTGTCATTCATCAAAGCGATTGCCTCTTCATCGTTTTTTACTTTCATTATACCTACAACCGGGCCAAAGCTCTCTTCTGCCATAATATCCATTGAGTGATCTACATCCACCATAACCTGAGGTGCCAGATAATTATAACCCAGCTCAGTTTGAGGAAATAGAGTGGGGTCGATTAAAGCTGTAGCACCTGCATTTACTGCTGCATTTATTTGATTTAAAACTGCCTCAGCTCCTCCTCTTTTTGCAACAGGGCCAAGGGTTGTTTCCTTATCCATCGGATTTCCAAGCTTGTATTTTTTAGTAAGCTCAACAAATCCTTCAACAAAAGGATTGTATAAATCTTCATGAACATAAATACGTTCAATGCCGCAACAGGATTGTCCTGAATTAAAAAATGCTCCGTCCACCAAATTTTCAATTGTAAAATCGAGGTTGGAATTATTGCAAACATAGGCAGGGTCTTTACCACCCAGTTCAAGACCAACTCCCACAAAACTTTCTGCCGCAACTTTTTGAATCTTATGTCCTCCGCCAACTGAACCGGTAAAGGAGACAAAGTTTACACGAGAGTCTCTAATAACTTCGGCTGTGTCTTTGTGATTTAGGTGAAGGTATTGAAACAATCCCTCCGGTAGTCCCGCACTTTTAAAAGCATCAGAAAAACGTTCAGCAACCAAAGGTGTTTGCGCTGAATGTTTTAATATAACAGCATTTCCGGCAAGCAATGCAGGAACTATGGTGTTAATGGCAATTAGGTAAGGATAATTCCACGCGGGTATTACAAAAACAGTCCCCAGTGGTTCCCGTTTTATGTACCTGTTAAACCCGGAGATTTCATCAACAAGAACATCAGACAATTTTTTATCTGCAAGGTCAAGCATTCCAGTTGCCCGTTCAATAGTACCGCGTACTTCAAAAGGAGAATAACTAATTGGTCTTCCCATTTGCCAGGTTAGCTCCTCGCTAATTCTGTCATTTAAACTCTCAAACGATGTTATAAATTTTTCAATATATGGTTTGCGTTCGGCAACGGTAAGGTCTCTCCAGCTACATTGAGCTTGTTTGGCTGATGTCAGTACCTTTTCAATGTCTGCCTGAGAGTGTAATTGGCACTCCGTATAAACACTTCCATCAATTGGTGAAATAACCTGAAATTTATTCATTATGTTACGTTTTTTATGGTTTAATATTAAGTTTTTATGGTTTAGCTGCCAAATGTAAAAAAAGAATTTACACTAAGAAGCTGTCTAAAAATGATTAATATGTTTTATTATGCGTCTTTTTCACTTATACTTCAGCAAAATTTCCTTAAATAGCGGGTGCTATTGTTCATTGCATTGTTTGTTTTAATGGAAATTCACGAATTCCCTTCGGTCATTTCGTATCAATTTTGTTTTGTCTAAGTAAAAAACACATAATAATAATTCCAAAAACTCAAATTTAGACAGCTTCTAAGAAATCATCTGGATATTGTAACTTCTGGATAATTTCTCCACTGCTTAATCGTATCCATGAGCTAAAACCAGCCTCACCTTCCGTAAGTTCTATTATCCTCGCACCGTTGGGTTTTAAATCGTTATAAACTGTATCAGCACCACTAAACCTGCCATAAATAAAAAACATGTTGTTCCAAAATACGGAAAAGTCGTTATTATGATCATGACCCACAAACATTGCTTGAACATCTTTCATTTCTTTCATAGAAACGAACAACCCGGAATTGACATTGGGGGAACAAACATCTTCCCCTTTTTCTCCTTTAACAATAGCATGGTCACTTCTAACTGCTAATTTGTATTCCGGTAGTGGGATATGAAAAAAAGCAAGTGAAGGGACTGGGCTCCCATTATTTTTCGAAGTAAAAAATTGACTTCTCTCGCGATACCATTCTATCTGATCAAAATGAATATGTCCGTAACCTTTTATCCCTTCAATTGAGGAATAAGCATTTGAATCAAATAAGTAAAAAATTCGGTCTGGCTTTTCTGTCGAAGATGAGCCTAATGTTAAAACATAGTTGGTTACTCCTGATATATCTTTTTCTGAGGCAATTAAGCTGTGAGGGATACTTTTTACAATTTCAAATAACTCTTCACGCGATTTATCATACTCGTCGTCGTGGTTACCAAAAGTAACAGCAAATGGTATTCCTCGTTTCGAGATTGGTTCCAAGATTTCACGTATAGAAGTCTCAGCAGGCGTTCCATAAATTGTATCACCAGTATGAATGACCAAATCTGGCCTTTCACTATCCAGCACCACATTCACATTTTTGAGAGCCGTCTCAGAACGAGAATCTCCTGAGACATAATGAGTATCGGTTAATTGCAATATTTTAAATTTACCGTCCTCATTATAAAAAAGTTTTCTGCTATTGGGATAATCAGTACCAGAATTTTCATTTTGGGACGGTGAATCTCCCTGTATGGCGTTACCACAACCACTTGCAGTAATTACTCCTGCCATTCCGGCAATTGAAAATCCCTTAATAAAAGTTCTTCTATTAATACTTTTCATAATTTTTTTTTGCTACAACATACCTCCATTTCCACAGACTGACCATACTTTTTATTTTCAGTAAATAAGCTATATTGCTATCGTTTGATCAGACTTAATGAACTAGTTACTTTGGATTGGGATGGTTGCAAAAGGTGAAAAAATTCAATTGCAGACCACCAGACCATAATTTGATGTATCATTCAGGTTAATCCTTTGTATTTAGTGATATGATCAATATTGTGTGGTTTATTTCACATTATCCAGACCCCTTCGGATTGACTCCGGGGATCTGGATAAAGAGAATTAAGACTAACTTAGTTTTTTAATATCCACATTGTCTCGTTCACATCATCAGAATTGTACTGCCGTTCAATTGCAGCCTTTACATTCTCTGAATTGTAATCGAGTTCACTTTGCGGGTACATCCAACGCTTTGGTAATCTATCACTGGGTTCATTCTGGTTTGAATCAGGATTTATTGGAAAAACAGGATAGCCGGTCCTTCTATTATCATAAAAAGCACTTTTCGGGATCTGAAGATAGGTTGCAATATACTTCTGATTAAGTATCTGCTCCAGCTTCTCCTCAGTTGTCCCATTAAGTACTACAGAAGCAGTTGAAGGAAAATCTTCAATATACGCATTATCCATTTTCATGTTATGATGATAAAGTGCATCATCTACCGTATTATCAGCCACAAATGTCATGGCTGCTTTAATACCTTCGCTATATAAAGTTTCAGCGTCATCACTTATCCACCCTCTAACCGCTGCCTCTGCAAGGTTAAATTTCAATTGGGCATAACCAACCAATCCAATAGGCTCTCCTTCTGGCAAGTAATATCGATCATTAATTGTTGAATAATCTCTTGTACCTGCAATAGTTCCCACTTCTGAGTAAACGGTTGAAGGATCAACTCCTACATATGCATCCCAGTCGCTTTCACTGGCACCTCCTTCAATTTTAACAGGCGAAGGTGCAGCATAATAAAACAAACGGCGATCCTGAGTCTCGATCAGCTTATCAGTTAAAGTGCTGCTAACAATTGGATAAATTGAGAATGGGTTTGGAGCCGAAAATGGATATGTCTGTCCCTGAGCGTCTGAATATACCAAACCAAAATTATCATCATTGCTTTCCATTAATGGCCGACTGCTTAAAATTTGATTTAAACGGTTAGCGACATTTAATTCCGTATCACTTGTCTTATTCGATAAATTTATCAACACATTTATTTGAAATGTATTAACAACTTTACGCCATTTTACAGGATCACCGTTATAAACCGGGTCTCCTTTAAAACTAGCTCCTGCTGCAAACAATTGATCAGCTTTATCTAATTCATCCAAAATCCCAAGAAATACTTCTTTTTGTGTATCGTATTCCGGTTTAAAATTTTGTTCTGTTTCAGCCAATAATGCC
Organism: Bacteroidota bacterium; assembly: GCA_039714235.1. Lineage (GTDB taxonomy): Bacteria > Bacteroidota > Bacteroidia > Bacteroidales > Prolixibacteraceae > Draconibacterium. The sequence goes on from JBDLJS010000044.1 coordinate 25,972, forward strand.
TGATGATAGGGGATGTCTCCAACCTCCATTGTTTTATTGAAAAGTTTCCAGGCCCATACAAAATGGCCTAAAGCAGTGTAAGAGTCGAGTGAACTGCTTTCTGCTGCCGCTTCAATCATTTTATTCACATTTGTAAGTACCACATAACTATCGAAGTCTGTTCTTCCAAATTTGTTGTATTGATGTGCCTGTGCGAATTCTGTCCACAAAATATATTTATCAAGCAGATAAGGTAGCATAAAACCCTTAGTAACTTTTACTTCAGTTCGAGTAATATCTAAAATAAGGGTCGATGCCAACATATCGGGCGTTACCTTGGTGGATAAGTCGGGATTGGTATTTAGCTCCTCGAAGTCCTCGCAGGCTGCAAAGCTCAACAATAGTATTAATACATATGAAGTTATTTTAATATACTGTTTCATTTCTATTAGTTTTTTTCGTTTATACTTCTATATTTCTATCATCAGAATGTCAGATTAACATTCATTCCCAAGTAACGTACCGAAGGTGAACTAAGGTCACTATCGTTTCCACTATCAGGATCTGCATAGCGGAATTCTTTGGTCCAAAGCAAAAGGTTTTGTCCCGTCAGAGAGATGTACATATTTTTTGCACCAATTTTTTCAGCAACCCCTATGGGAAGATTATACCCTAATGATGCATCTCTAAGTTTAAAGAATGTACCAGAGACATTCCCCAATCGGCCTTCAGCAAAATCCCTTGCATAACTTTGATAAGATATTTCCTTGTCATTTGTAGCAAATACCCTATTATCACTAACTACCAGTCCGTAATTATCATATACTACTTCACCTGATACAACTTTAACCCCCTCGCCAATATAATTGGTCTGATTGTTAACCACTTCATCGTAGCGCCACTCGTTATCACTGTCCGGATGAGAACCGGTATCCCACATTTTGTATGCTGTACGATTGTACATTATACCGCCTACACGTCCGTCAAAATTAAAATTCAGGTTAAACCTTTTCCAGGTGATTTTGTTTCCTAGTCCCCAAATGAAATCAGGATCGGAATTTCCCCAAACTTTTCTGTAATCACTTTTCCATGGCTCCCCATTTGATTTATGTACAATATTCCCTTCTGAATCCGTTAACCAGTAACGATCAACATAAGTATCTACACGGCCGTCTTCCTTAGTCCACAAATTATCAGATGAATATACCGGATCAAGTTTGTGATAATAGCGGTGAGATTTTGACCAGTTTGCACTTATAGAATAAGAAAAGTCGCGTTTTTTTATCAAATTCGCTTCAACGGTAAATTCCATACCACGACGTACATGTTCTTCCTCAGTATTGATCAAAGTACTGGTAAATCCTGAGGCTGACGAAATGGTAGCACTTCGTTGCTGATTATAATACAGTTTATTATAATAAGCAAAATCGAACTTAAATCTTTTCAGGAAATAAGCGCTTGTTCCTACTTCAACTGTGCGGGTAGCTTCGGCGAAAACGTTACCTCCAAAAAGTTCATTTGGATAATCAGCATACAATAATCCATTCCAATTAGCTTGTCCGGTAGCATAGGCCTGGTTATTTTCATATATACCTAATGGTGATTTTGCCAATGTCCATGAAGACCTGATTTTCCACATATCCAACCATGACGGCTGATTAAAAAACTCGCTCAATATTACACTTGTTCCTACTGAAGGGTAAAAGAACGACCGGGTATCTTTTGATTGTGTAGAACTCCAGTCATTTCTTGCTGTTGCATCAATATAAATTGCATTTTTATATGAAAGTGTCAGTTTACCAAAAACGCTGTTTACTTGTCTTCTGAAAACAGAAGAACTTGCATAAACAGGATCTCGCGAGTTTTTCAGAGAATAGAAGCCAGGAATAACCAGACCGTTTTGAGTACTAGTTTCCAAATTCTTGTCGGTATATCGGTAAATATTCCCTCCTGCTAAAGCATCAACTCTGAAATCTTTTGAGATCGTTTTATTGTAAGTAAAGATCAAATCACTATTGATACTCCATCCTGATGTAACCTGATTTTTATAAACACCTTTTTTATTAAAACCTCCCCGGCCGCTGTTCACATTAATCGGGTTCCTGACGGTATATTCATTACTGTACATATCAAACCCATTCCTTAAAATGATTTTAGCACCTGGAAATACACTATAAGTTGCAGTCACATTTGCATTCATTTTATTTCTCAACTGCCCTTTTAATTTTTCGTAAGCAATTAAATATGGATTGTCGTACCATGCACTGTAATGCCAATTTTGTTGTTCGTTTTCAGTTATCCAATAGTCGCGATATTGTAGCAAATCATAATCAGGACCGGTCCACATTAAAATTTGGTATATATAACCTTGATCGCCATATCCTCTCCCTGTGGTTTGTGGAGTCATTTCCCTGTTATACCCCATAGAGGACTCCAGGTGAAATTTTTCACCTAATTTCATTTCTCCTCCAACCGTAAAATTTGATGTATTCATTTCCAGGTTAGGGTATTGTCCCTTATTGTAAATATGGTTTAATGATATTCGAAAACTTCCGTTCTCTCCGGATTGAGCTACACTTATATTATTATTTGAAATAATGCCAGTTTCGAGAAAATTTCGGAAATTATCTTTCCCACTAGATATCAAGGGCATTTCTTTCATAGATTTACTTACAGGATCCCATTGCAAGGCAGTTTCACCAATATCTAATTTAGGTCCCCAAACATAATCAGTGGCAATTGCCCCGTTAATTCCGTGTGCATAAGAACTTTGAACCTCAGGGAGGGCCAAAAATCCGGATGCCACCATATTGTTACTGTTAATCTGAACTGTTAAGCCTTTACTCTCTTTACCATTTTTGGTAGTAACAATAATAGCTCCGCTTCCTCCTCGATAACCGTAAAGTGCAGAAGCAGTTCCTCCTTTTAATACGTCGATAGATTGAATGTTATCAGCTGCGATATCAGTAAGAGCCATATTTGAATAAGGGACACCATCAATTACCAAGAGAGGGGTTTCGCCCCGTAAAGAAATAGATGGAGCTTCATTAAACTCAGTACTATTTTTAACCCAAAGTCCTGATATCTTTCCAGTTATTGATGTTGCTATGTATGTCCCCTTTGTTTGTTGAAGCTCTTCCCCATCTACTTTCTGGACAGAATACCCGAGTGCTTTTTCCTGTCGTTTAAGGCCGAGTGCAGTAACAATAATTTCATCTACAGCTGTTACAGCCTCATCCATGGTAATGTCAATAACCGCCTGGTTTCCAACTACAACTTCTTTTGTTTTCATACCCACAAATGAAAATACCAAAACGCTTTCGTCAGAATCGACTGAAATTTCATACTCGCCATCGACACTGGTAACTGTACCGTTTGATGTTCCTTTTACCACGATAGCAACACCCGGCAACGGCAGTCCTCTTTCATCGGTTACCTTACCGGAAACAGACTTTTGTTGAGCCATCTCCTGTATTTCCGAGAAATCCATTTTCTCAGGAGCAATCAGAATAAGGTTATTATCAAGTACTTTAAAACCTACTCCTTCATCTTTAAAAATGGCAGATAAAATCTCTTCGACAGAATTTTCCTCGGCATTTATAGTAATTACTTTTTCAACATCGACCTGTTCGCGTTGATAAAAAAACCTGAAATTACTGTTGTCTTCTATTTCACGTAAAACCTCAGCAACCTGTTTCTGTTCGAGATTGAACGAGAATTTAGTTGCCTGCGAATATACTGAAGCCGACACCTGCATTAATCCTATTAAAAGGCCTAATAAAGTTAGTTTCATTTTTAATAATAGTTTACGATTCTTTCTCAAATAGCGAAAGAAGTCGGTTACATTTTTTTTCATAAATTTGTTGTATTAAAATGTTTGTAATTATGGGTGTGACAGCACCCGTTTTTTAACTCATTTGGGCCGGTTCGATGTGACAGCATCGCCGGCTTTTTTTTGTTGATTCTTAGTTTTTTACCATAGGCATAGATTTATTTGTTTTGGTTAGTTTTTATTATTTGTAAATGTTGTTCCAAAATTTCATATTCAATCGGCAGGGTGTGTTTTAATATTTCCATTACCTCTATTATTGTTTCATCTTTTATGGTACCGTCGTAATGATACTCCAGAATTGAAGGGTCGGAAACTTCAATATCAACCCCATATTTTCTTTCTAGAAGTTTAATCAGTTCCCCGAGGCTCATATTAATAAATATCAATTTATTATCTTTCCACGACGTGTATAATTTTGTTTTAACCTTTTTTAATTCGATAGAGTTTTGGTTCCGGTTATAAACCAACTGTTCGCCGGGTTTCAATACCTGGTGGCTTTGCAACCTGAATTTCTCGGACGAAGTTATTTGTACGCTACCTTTTTCAAGTGTTGTGGCTACTTCATTATCGTCGGGATAGGCTTTTACGTTAAATTCGGTCCCCAATACATTAATATTGTAGTATGATGTATGTACCACAAATGGTTTTTGTTTGTTTTTAGTTACCTGGAACCATGCCTCTCCGGTTAGAAATACTTCACGGTTTCCTTTCACGCCATCAACCGTGTATTTAATTTCAGAACCCGAATTCAGATAAACCATTGTATTATCGGGCAATAACATTTGCGACACAGACCCGTTTGGCGCAATTGAGGTATAATATACTGGTTCGGTTTTCTTTATTTCATGAATAAAAAAACCGATTAACAGGCCGATTAACAAAACAGCTGCTACTTTCGAAACATTTATAATTAACGATTTAACTTTAGATTTTTTTTTCGATTTTTCTTCGATGTTTATTTTATGGTGAATCTGGTTTAAAAGTTGCGAAAATTCATCCTGCCCAAGACTTTCAATACTATCCACTTCATCACCTTTCCAGATATTATAAAGTGTCGGCCTCAGCTTAAGGTTATGATACGGATCTTCAAGTAAAGAAATTGCCTGCTCCAACTCCTCTTTTCCTGATTCGCCCAGAACATATTTATTAATAATCTCTGAAATATTTTCCCCCATGTATTAATTTACAATAAAATAATTGAAAATCCCCTTTGTTGAATCAAAAGGGGATTTTACCAGTCTAACCAAACTATACCTATATAAAAAAAGCTTTTTTTATTAATTTAATATTTATATATACGTAATACGTAAAAAAAACGGTTACCCCCCAAAAAATAAATTGAAATTTATTATTGCAGTCTTTGTTTACGACAACTTATGCAAAAAGTGACAGGAACAGAATTACCGGAAAAATATCTTTGCCCAAGCTTGATTTCAGATGTTTTAAAGCTAAAGTAATTTGGTTCTCAACTGTCTTTACAGAAATCCCTAATCTTTCTGAAATTTCTTTATGAGATAACCCAACTTCTCTGCTTAAAGTATAAATTTGTTTTCTTTTGGAAGGAAGTTCTTCCACCGCTTTTCTGATTTGTACAACTATTTCCTCATAGTCCAACTCATTCTTCAAACTGTATTTTTCTACTTCAAAAAACTTAATCAGAAATTCGCGATACTCTCTATCTTTTAATCGTAACCGCAGCTGGTCAACAACTAAATGGTATGAAATAGAAAACAGAAAAGATTTAAATGATTTTGAGGTATCGATATTCTCTCTTTTCTTCCAGATTCGAAGAAATGCTTCCTGAACTATCTCTTTTGAATCTTCATCATTTTTGAGTAATGAAAAAGAGAACCTGTAAAGTTTATCGCTATATTTATGAAACAACGTATCAAATGCTTTTACTTCATTATTCTGAAGTTGCACGACAAGGTGTTTATCATCTTCGTTTTGCAAAACATTCATTCGCTACAAGTAATGTTACAAACATAGAAAAATAATTACTTATTATAAAAAATACCAGATATGCGAATCAAGGGGTGACGTATAAATAATACCGATTACAAATTAAAACTAAATCGTTGGTACTCACCTTTATTAATTTAAGCTTTAGTTTTTCCTTAAATTCTGAAACCACAATGGTGTAATCAGGATTCTCTGCAAGATTTGTAAACTTTTTTGGGTCATTCACCATGTCAAACAGTTCGATTCCGGCGCCGGCATCTTCATTATACTGAATATATGCCCATTTTTTTGTTTTTAACAAAAAAGGTTAATCCTAAAACGATAGTAATTCTTAATCTCATTCTTTAAAATTATTTATTTTTCAATTCGAAACTCTGCACCAACCGGATAGTGGT
>JBDLJS010000045.1:0-31897 GCA_039714235.1 Bacteroidota bacterium
CATTGCAAAAGAGAGAATAATTGCCAAAGGTTATGGTGAAACCGAACTGGTTAATGAATGCGACGACGGAGTTCAGTGCTCAGCAGAGAAGCACCGTGAGAACCGCCGGACCGAGTTTAAAATATTAGAAATGAACAGACAATAATATAAAGAGTTATATATAATTGTAAAGCTGCCTGGTAAAAAGGGCAGCTTTTTTGTTTTTCAATAATCTCTCGTATCTTTCAGCCCAATTATTAATTTTCGCATACAGATTTCTGATTTATAGTACTTCGGTCTTCTGTCTTCGGTCATCCGTCTTCATCATGAAACGAATAAAACGCTTCTTCGCAATTTTAATTCTTCTGGTAATCGTGGTTTATATTCTCGGCCCAAAACCTGAGAAAACGGAGTTCAGCAAAGATTTACCGTCAATATCGGCAAGTATTGCAAATATAGAAAAGTATGTAGAGGATAACGATGCAGGATTAACTCTCCGGCCCGACCATGAGTCGCGTATAATCTGGGCAAACGATTCGCTAAAAGAGCGAACCGATTACAGTGTTTTATACCTGCACGGTTTTTCGGCATCGTGGTACGAAGGCTATCCTGCACATGTAAATTTTGCCCAAAAGTTTGGTGCCAACCTCTACATCCCGCGACTGGCATCGCACGGGATTGAGACCGAAGATGCATTGATTGATATGACTCCGGATGCACTTTGGGAATCGACTAAAGATGCATTAATGGTTGCCCGGGCAATGGGGAAAAGGGTAATTATAATGAGTACATCAACCGGCGGTACACTGGCCCTAAAACTGGCAGCAGAATTTCCTGAGTATGTTAATGGGTTAATTTTATATTCTCCAAATATCCGCATCAATGAAGCCGGAATTTTTATGATGTCGAAACCCTGGGGGTTACAAATAGGACGAAAAATGATAGGTGGAAAACACCGTGTTACCAATGAAGATTTCGAATCGAAGGATTGTCAGTACTGGTATTGCAAATACCGTATGGAGGCGGTGGTTTACCTGCAGCAGCTTGTGGAGGCTACCATGAAAAAGACAACCTATAATAATGTAACGGCACCTGTTTTCTTAGGATACTATTATAAAAACGAAGATAATCAGGATGGAACAGTGAAAGTAAGCGCCATGCTTAAAATGTTCGATCAGCTGGGTACCTCGCCCGATAAAAAAGTAAAGAAAGCCTTCCCTGAGGCAGGCGACCATGTAATTGCCTGCGAACTAACTTCGGGCAGCCTGGATGAGGTGATTTCGGAAACCATAAAGTTTGGAGAAGAGGTTTTAAAACTGAAGGCAGTTAATTAGTTCTTGTCATTTCGAGGGAGGTACGACCGAGAAATGATAATAGTTTAAGTTATCATAGATGCTGCCGTGTCGTCAATAAACCAAATCAATTCTCCGTTTTTGGGCGAAATATAATAAGCCGGTAAAAGCTTTGCAGCTTCGTCGTCGTTCATAATTTCTGAAATGCGGATTGCCTTGTGGGCTCCTGTTACCAGGAAAAAAATACGAGTGGCGTTGTTTAATACATGCCCGGTTAATGTTATTCGTTTTTGCCCCGATAGTGGATGCTCTGTTACCTGACAGACGTGTTCGTCTTCAAACAGTTCAATCTGATCGGGAAAAATTGAAGCAGTGTGCCCGTCTTCTCCCACGCCCAGTATTACTAAATCGAAAACAGGATTTTCTCCCCTGTAATTAAGGTTTTCCTCAATCTCGTGGGTGTACCTGATTATCTCTTCTTCCGGAATATTTTCACCTTTAATCCGATGAATATTTTTTTCGGGGATTTCTATTTTGGAAAACAGAAGATCGTTGGCTGCTTTATAATTGCTGTTATCATTGTCGGGAGAAACACAACGTTCGTCGCCCCACCAGAAATGAATACGATTCCACGGAATGAGTTCAGCATATCTTTTACTCAGTTTTGTAAAAAGCTCATTTGGTGTATTTCCGCCTGAAAGTGCAATGTCGAAACGGGGTTGTGGTGAATTCTGGGTAAGGTGCAGAATCTCTTCTGCAAGCGCTTTATAAACTTTTTTGGGTTTTGAATATATTCTTACTTCGGTCTCAGTAGTCATATCATTTTAATTAGGTGGTACAAATATAAGTACTTAGAGTTCACAGTACAAACCATCGTTTGTCAAATTTTTGCATGGGTATCTCCAGTTTCCCTGTAAAATCAGTTTTTCGGCCTCCTCAGGGCCCCATGTCCCGGCCGGGTAACCATAAATGGGTATTCCCGGGTTTGTCTGCCAGGCGTTAATTATCGGTTGTACAAAATCCCAAGCTGCCTCAACAGCATCGCCACGGGCATATAATGTAGCATCGCCCTGCATACAATCGAGCAATAATCTTTCGTATGCCGCAGGAACTTTTACATCAGCCAAATCGGAATAGTGAAAATCCATATTTACGGTTTGAACCTTAAATCCGACTCCCGGAGTTTTCATCCCAAATTTCAATAATATTCCTTCGTCGGGCTGAATTCTGATTATTAGCTGGTTGTTGTTTTGATCGAAAGATGAAGCTGGCCCAAACAGATGGTGAGGTACCTTTTTAAAATGAATGACAACTTCGGCAACTCTTGTCGGTAATTTTTTCCCTGTACGGATATAAAACGGAACTCCTGCCCAGCGCCAGTTATCGATAAAGAATTTGAGAGCAATAAAAGTTTCGGTACGCGATAGGTTATTCACGCCTGATTCATCTCTGTAACCCAAAACCTGCTTTCCGTTTATTTTTGAACCAGTGTATTGTCCCCGGATTACATAATTCTGAACCTGGTTTTCAGCAATAGGTCGCAGCGATTGAAAAACCTTTAAAATTTCGTTTCTGATGGCATTGGCCTCAATAACCACCGGAGGTTCCATGGCAACAAAACCTACAAGTTGCAACAAATGGTTTTGCAGCATATCGCGTAATGCCCCCGAATTATCGTAATAACCACCACGACCTTCTACACCTAAACTTTCTGCCGATGTAATCTCAACCCTTTCGATGTAGTTGTGGTTCCACATCGGTTCAAAAATTCCGTTGGAAAAACGGGTAACCAGCATGTTCTGAACAGTTTCTTTACCAAGATAATGGTCAATCCTAAAAATTTGATTCTCGTTAAAATAGTTAAGCAACTGAACGTTTAACTCTTTTGCCGATTTGAGATCGGTTCCGAATGGTTTCTCAACAATTAATCTACGGAAAAATGTTTTGGACCGGGTTAATCCTTGCGCTGCCAATAATTTTGGTATAACCGTGTAAAGCGAAGGTGGTGTTGACAGATAAAATATATAGTTTTTATCGATATTTAATGAGCCTGAAAGATTCTCAAGCCTTTGTTTTAACGGTATAAAATCGTCAGGTGTGTTCGTCAAAACCGGTTGATAAAACAGTTTTTTCTTAAACTCAGCAACCTTTTTATCCTGTGGTAAAAATTCATCCGCCCGTTTTCTGAATTCTTGGTCAGATAAATCAGAACGCGAGGCACCCAACACGGCAAACTTATCGGGAAGCAAATTTTGCAGATAAAGATCAAAGAGTGCGGGAATTAGTTTTCGTTTTGTAAGATCGCCCGATGCTCCGAATATTATCAGGATATGAGAATCAGCTTTCTTCATTTTCAATAAATTTATAGTTCAACACAGTAAACCACCACATTGTTTTTGATAAAGAGGTAGTTTAGCCTATAATCTGTTTTATTCCCTTTTGTTTGCAGGGTTCCTGAGAATTCTCCTGATGTACGAGGTTCGAATGGAAAAATAAAAATTTGTTCGTTAAACTGAATGGAGTGTGAATAGGAACATTTAAAAATGGCTTCTTTTGCCGACCAGAACAATATTTTGGCATCCTGCGGGTTTGGAAGCCCGGAGATAAACTCCAACTCTTTTTTATGAAGAAACCGTGTGGATATTTTATCAATATTCCGGTTTGTTTGTTCAACATCAATCCCAATTTTTTTTTCTGAAAGAAAAACAGTCACAAAATCATTCGAATGGGAAATGCTAATATTTGTGGTTTTGTTTTTTAAAAATGGCTTGCCCCTTTCTGTATATTGGATTTCGGCTTTTGTTTTTAGCAGTGCCGTTAAAAGCAGCCGGGTGGCGAGATATTCTTTTTTTCTTCTTTCTACTTTAAATTTATTGAATTGTTCTGTTTCTGCATCAGATAGAATAGTATCGATAAATAATTTATTCACCGGCTCTGTTAATTCCCAAATACCAATTACACCGGCTTCCGATTTTATTTTTTTTACGAGTGGCATTATTCCCAGGTTGTGGTTTCGATTAACCTAATAATATCAGGCTCCAAAAAATCGATAACCGGTTGTATCGAATCGATTTTAGGTACTTCGCGAATGTACAGCGCACCCCGTAAAAAATGGGTTGTACTGTCGGTAAGAAAAAATTGAATTGGGGAGGCGGCGTTTCCTGAAATTCGGTAAATGGTCCCGAATACTCTTTCACGGTGATTCATAAAGACCTGTTCCTCAATGGCATCGGCTTTTATTGAGTGTTTGTAGGCAAGGCTGCGGGTTTCGTCCATAAATTCAGCCAGCATTACAGGTGTTCGTTTTTTTTCGATGTTATAATACGAAATATGAACTTCGGCATTATTTTCAGGAATAGTAACATTAATCCAATACTGTTCATCCGGGTTTCGCGAGTCTTTTTTAATTACAGAATAATGGGGTACCTCGAAATTGTATGGAAAGGCTTTATTTAATTGGTGGTAACTTTTTTCCGGAAATTCAATTCTGAAATAACCCCTTGGTTTTGGTGTGAATTTTTCGCTACAACCCGTAATCGTTATTAAAAGAAGCGTAAACAATAACAGATTCTTCATGAATTTAAATTTTGGTTATAACGGATTACCCGGTTAGATATTGATTTTTACCTTAATTTTTTTAATCCGCCGGTTATCCACTGCCTCTATTTTAAAAGTAAACTGTTTACACTGAAAATTCTCGTGCAGGCTCGGTATTTCGCCTTTTAATTCAAGAATCAAACCAGCCAGTGTATCAGCATCTCCCTTTACATCGTCAAAAATAGTATCGTCGCAGTTTACTACTTTATAAAAGTCGCCAAGGAGAACTTTGGCATCAAACAAATACGAGTTTTCAGAAATTTTTGTAAAAAAGCTGTCTTCCTCATCATACTCGTCTGTAATATCGCCAACAATCTCTTCCAAAACATCTTCCAGGGTTACAATTCCTGATGTTCCGCCATATTCGTCGACAACAATTGCGAGGTGGATTTTTGATTTTTGAAACTCTTCGAGCAGCGAATTGATTTTTTTTGTATCAGGAACATAAAACGGGGCCCTTATTAATGTTTGCCATTTAAACGTATTTCCTTTATGGCTGTGCGGAAGAATATCTTTAATGTATAATACCCCGTTTATATTGTCGAACGACTCGGTGTAAACCGGTATTCTTGAGTAACCAGATTCGTTTATTAGACTAAGCACCTCTTTAAAACCAGATCTAATATCGAGCGAAACCACATCGACTCTTGGTTTCATAATCTCGTCGACACTTTTATTGCCGAATTTTACAATACCTTCCAGTATCTCCTTCTCTTCCGAAAGTTCGTGGTCTGATGTCAGTTCCAAAGCCTGCGAAATTTCATCCATCGAAATATTCTTTCGGTGTTTTTGAAGCCTCCGGTTTACAAAACCTGTTGAATAAATTAAGATGGAATTTACAGGCCTGAATATTTTTTCGAGCGTACTCAATGGCAGGGCCATAAATCTCGAAAATCCCAGGGCAAAATGGGTTGCATAAACTTTTGGGATAATCTCGCCAAAAAGCAACAGGAAAAATGTGATTAAAACAACCTGTAAAGTAAACTCCAGTGCCGGCGAATTTTCGATAGTTACCAGATTATTTGTTATAAAGGCGGTTAAGATAATAATACCAATATTCACAAAATTGTTGGCAACCAATATTGTTGCCAACAGCTTTTCCGGGCTTTTCAGGTTTTTAATAATCCTTTCGTTGTTTTTACTTTTTTGTTTAAGTTTTTGCTTATCGGCAGCCGACAAAGAGAAATAAGCTACCTCCGATCCGCTTATTAATGCAGAACTCAACAGTAGCAGCAAAACAATAATTATTGATACAACAATACCAACAGTTAGCGGATGAAGTTGAACACTCAGATTGCCTGGGAAGGCAGATAAAAGCATAAAAGCTGTTTCCAAATTACTTTATTTTGAATTAAAAGGGTAAGTCATCGTCACCCGGTTCTTCAACCTCCGGTTCGTTAACCTCAGATGACTGATTACTCTGAGTTCCCTGACTATCCGAAGATCTATTTTCTGATTGATTATCCGATTTCTTACCAAGCATTTGCATTACGTCCCCGTTAATTTCGGTAATATACCTTTTATTTCCTTCTTTATCGTCGTACGATCGGGTTCGGATTCTTCCCTCAATATACAACTGCATTCCTTTAACTACATACTTCTCGGCCACATCAGCCAATCCGCGCCATACCACAATATTGTGCCACTCGGTTGAGGTTACTCTGTCACCGTTTTTTGCGGTGTAAGTTTCTGAAGTTGCCAATGAAAAGCTTGCAACTGCCACACCAGAATCGAGATGCCTGATTTCTGGATCTTTTCCTACGTTTCCAACTAAAATTACTTTGTTTACTGACATAATCTTAAATTTTTCAGGTTAACATTTAAAATACAAATCGAAATATTAACTCTATTTATTACTGAATTTTACCTCTTAGGTTAACAATTCCTCTAAAAATTGTTCAACCAATTTAGGTACAGCAAATTTATAAATATCTTTTTTATTTACCCGAATAAGACTATCCGAAGTTTTAACATCTTCATTAATTTCAGCTATAATAACTTTTGCAAAAATAACCTGGTGGCTTAAAATGTGCTTTTTCTGTTTCGAAACCGATTTTAGATTTAAATGTCCGTCATTAATAAAAGGTAATTCAGCATCCAGGAGCTCTTTATCAGAAAAATTTTGTTTCGATTCAATCATTGGTAGTTGGTACAGGTTTCTCCAGATATCATTTTTAGTTCTTTTTTCCAGGTACACAGAGTCATTGCTGTTAATCAGGTAATAATAGAAATAACGTTTTGTTTGTTTCCCTTTTTTTGTTTTTACCGGAAATTTTTCAGCCGCGTTGTTCTTAGCCGCGAAGCATGTATGCATAACCAGACAATTTTTGCAATCGGGCGATTTTGGAATACACTGGAGGGCCCCAAATTCCATAAGTGCCTGGTTATGAAACCCGGGATCCGATTCAGAAATGAGTTCTCCGGACAATTCTCGGAATTCTTTTTTGCCTTTACCTGTATCAATTGGTGTTTCAATGCCAAAATATCTCGATAGAAACCGGTAAATATTTCCATCAACTGTTGGGTAAGGTAAATTAAAGGCAATGGATGTAATGGCAGCGGCAGTGTACTCGCCAATTCCTTTCAACTTTAAAATATCTTCATAATTATCAGGGAATTTACCATTAAATTGATTAAGAATATATTTGGCAGCGGTGTGTAAATTTCTGGCCCTGGAGTAATATCCCAGGCCCTGCCATACTTTCAGAACTTCGTTTTCACTGGCCTGTGCCAGTTTTTGTACGGTAGGAAATTTCTCAACAAAGTGTAAATAGTACTCCGTTCCTTGGGCAACCCTGGTTTGCTGCAAAATAATTTCCGATATCCATATCTTATACGGATCGGTTGTATTTCGCCAGGGTAATTCGCGTTTATTATTGTTATACCATACGTATATTTCGTCAATGAGATTGTTCATTTTACGCTAAGTATTTAAAAATCTTGCCAAAAACAAAAATAAATTATTTGAAATGCTTTCTGCTTTTTAAATTATTTATATTTTTGCACACTCATATAAAAATGATTAATATATTGAAAACTAAATATTTTAAGAGATGACAAAGGCAGATATTGTAAATGAAATTTCTAAAGAAACAGGAATTGAAAAAGTAACAGTTCAAAAAACTGTTGAGGCTTTTATGGAAACCGTAAAAGATTCATTGGTTGACGGTAAAAATGTTTACCTAAGAGGATTTGGTAGTTTTGTAGTGAAGAAAAGAGCAGAAAAAACTGCCAGAAATATTTCAAAAAACACAACAATTATAATACCTGCACACAATATTCCTTCGTTCAAACCGGCGAAAACATTTGTATCACAAGTTAAAAATCAAGTAAAATAATAGAGTTATGCCAAGCGGTAAAAAAAGAAAAAGACATAAGATGGCCACTCATAAGCGCAAAAAAAGATTGCGTAAAAACAGGCACAAGAAGAAGAAATAGGAAATTACTCAGGTAATCTCTGAAATAATATTGTGATTAAACCTAAAGCATTTGTTTGCTTTAGGTTTAATCTGTTATAAACTATAGTATTAACATAAATTACAGTAAAAGTTAAGGTTGTGAGTAGCGATTTAATTATTGATGTGACTCCATCCGAAATTGTTATTGCCTTACAGGAAAACAAGAAGCTTGTAGAATTAAGCAGGGAGAGAAGCGGGGCAAAATTCGCTGTTGGGGATATATACCTTGGCAAAGTGAAAAAGATTATGCCCAGTTTGAACGCTGCTTTTATCGATGTTGGTTACAGTAAAGATGCTTTTTTACATTACCTCGACATGGGGCCCCAGTTCGCAACATTAAATAAATTTCTGCGGATTGCCTCATCGCGTAAAAACAAAATTACTTCCATTTCAAGGATTCATTCCGAACCCGACATTAACAAAGAGGGTAAAGTAAACGAGTTGTTAAAAGTAGGTCAGAAAATTTTGGTTCAGGTTGCTAAAGAACCAATTTCCACAAAAGGGCCACGTTTAACATCCGAAATTTCTATTGCAGGCAGAAATCAGGTATTGATGCCGTTTAGCGATAAAATTTCAGTTTCGCAGAAAATTAGAACCAACGAAGAAAAAAATCGGTTAAAAAAACTGGTTCAAAGTATTAAACCCCGAAAATACGGGGTTATTATCCGAACTGTAGCCGAAGGTAAAAAAGTCGCAGAGCTCGATCAGGAGCTCCGCAGGTTAGTCGATAAATGGGAAACTACATTCCACAAGCTTCGCAGGGCACATGCTCCCTCGTTAATTATTGGGGAGATTGACCGTACAACCGCCCTTTTACGCGATATTTATCATCCTGAGTTTAACAGTATTATTGTAAACGACCAATCGGTTTGTAATGAAATTTCCGATTACATAGGTAGCATTCAATCTGACAAAAAGAAAATTGTTAGGTATTACAAAGGACGTCAGCCAATTTTCGACCATTACGGAGTTGAAAAACAGATAAAGGCGTCGTTTGGGAAAACCGTTTCATTTAAAGATGGTGCCTATTTAATCGTAGAACATACCGAAGCGTTTCATGTAATAGATGTTAACAGTGGAAATCGCGTAAGGCCGGGAATGGACCAGGAAACCAATGCGGTGGAAGTAAACCTGGCAGCCTGCGACGAGATTGCAAGACAACTTCGGTTGAGAGACATGGGAGGAATTATTGTCATTGATTTTATTGACATGCATGTTGCCGCTAACCGCCAAAAAGTGCACGAGCACATGAAGGAGGTTATGGCAAACGATCGGACCAAGCACAACATTTTACCATTAAGTAAATTCTGCCTGATGCAGATAACACGACAACGTGTTCGCCCGGAAGAGAATATCGAAACGGCGGAAACTTGTCCGACCTGCAAGGGAAGTGGTAAAATAGTGCCTACTATTTTATTTGCCGACGAATTGGACGGTAAAGTAAAATACGCTCTGAAAGAGTTGAATAAAAAGAAATTGTTGTTAAAAGTCCACCCATATGTGGCAGCTTATCTGACCAAAGGGCTCCGAAGCCACAGGAATAACTGGTTCTTTAAGTATTTTAAATGGGTTGAAGTTGAAGAAAACAATTCATATTCTTTTCTCGAATATCATTTCTTCGATGAGAACCTGGAAGAAATTATTATTTAATAAGAAAGCCGTTCTTTTTAAACATTGAGCGGCTTTTTTATAATTTAAAAACAATTTCTTTCAGCCCGGATAAAATAAAACTGAACAAAAAGGAAGAACTGCCAGGTAAAACTTAATGGTCTGAAATTTGTTTTAGAGAAACAACTTTATTTAAAATATATATTTGTGTAACTATTTGTATTTAGAAACATGAAAAGAATAACTATTGCATTTGCATTTATTATTATAACATTACTGGTGCAGGCTCAAATGGTAAATCCAACCAAGTGGACATTTGATTCGAAACAAAACGGCGATGTTGTAGATTTAATTTTTAAGGCTAACATTGAAAAAGGCTGGCATTTATACGATACAGACCTTCCTGAAGGGGGGCCAATTGCCACAGCATTTGTTTTTGAGGACACTACGTTGTTTGAAAAAGTAGGGGATATTCAGAAAAATCCGCTTCCTGAAATACATTTCGACGAAACTTTCCAGATGAATGTGGGATACTTTGATACACAAGCTACATTAATCAGGAAAATTAAATTATTAACCAAAGATCCGGTTGAAATTAAAGGATATGTATTGTTTATGAGTTGCAGCGACGAAACCTGCACCCCGCCGGAAGAAACAGAATTTTCGTTTAAGTTTAATCATGGCAGTGAAGTTGCCACGCAGGAAGCAGAAACAACCAAAAGCATTGATACAGGTTCCGGTTCGGCAAGTGGACAAACGCTGTGGCTTTTTATTCTGATATCGGCACTGGCAGGATTGGCAGCTATTTTAACACCCTGTGTTTTCCCGATGATACCAATGACTGTGTCGTTTTTTATGCGGGGCAGCGATAACCGCGGCAAGGCAATACGCACAGGTATCTTTTTCGGATTGTCTATTGTAGGAATATTTACTTTACTTGGAGCTTTATTCTCATTCGGGATTTTTGGCCCCAATGTCGGAAATATTTTAAGTACACACTGGATTCCAAACCTATTGTTCTTTCTGCTTTTCCTGATATTTGCCATTTCGTTTTTTGGGGCGTTCGAAATTGTTCTGCCAAGCAGTTTGGTTAATAAAACCGATTCGAAAGCAGATAAAGGAGGATTTATCGGTGCATTTTTTATGGCCCTTACCACGGTAATTGTGTCATTCTCGTGTACCGGCCCGTTTATTGGCGCATTAATTATTGAAGCTGTACAGGATGGTGGTTTACGTCCGTTAATCGGAATGTTCTTTTTCGGACTGGCGTTTGCAACTCCGTTTACATTGCTTGCAGTGTTCCCGTCGGCATTAAACAAGCTGCCAAAATCGGGCGGATGGCTAAATGCAATTAAGGTGGTATTTGCGTTTGTTCTTTTGGCTTTTGGCCTGAAGTTTTTAAGTAATATCGACCAGGTTTATGGATTTGGAATCCTGAACCGTGAAATTTACCTGGCGATCTGGATTGTAGTTTTCTTTATGCTTGGATTATATTTTATTGGTAAAATAAAATTCTCGCACGACAGCGACCTTCCGTATGTTGGAGTAGGAAGGTTTTTTCTGGCAGTTGTAACTTTTACATTTGTTGTTTACCTGTTTACCGGTTTGTTGGGGGCTCCGTTAAAATCGATTTCAGCATTAATCCCACCGCCAAGTGAGCATACTTATGTAACTGCTGGTGTTCCGGCAACCTCCCACGTTGCTCCGGAAGCAGAATGTGGCCCGGCAAAATACGCTGATAAGCTGCATTTGCCACACGGATTACCGGGTTATTTCGACTTTGAGCAGGGGCTTGCCTGTGCCAAAGAGCAGGAAAAACCGGTGTTTGTTGTGTTTAAAGGTCATGCCTGTGCCAATTGTAAAAAAATGGAAAATTCGGTGTGGACCAATCCGGATGTCCAGAAAATGCTGGCTGAGAAATACGTGGTTGTGGGACTTTATACCGACGACAGAACAAAACTGGAAGAGAGTGAATGGGTAACCTCAACTGTGGATGGGAAAGTGAAAAAAACACTGGGTAAAAAGAATCTGGATATTCAGATTTCGAGATACGCAACCAATAGTATTCCTTTTCATGTGGTGATTAAGCCGGATGGAACAGAACACCGTTTGGGGGTAACTTTCGACGAAAATGAGTTTAAAGTATTTCTTGAAAAAGGATTATAAAACAACATATCATTTAAGAGAAAATCCGGAAGAAATTCCGGTTTTTTTTGTGATTATTCAGTTACTTTATAGAGAATTTAATTTGTAAGTAATGGATAGTTCAAAAATACTTTTCTGGAATGTAGATACCCAAATCGATTTTGTTATGCCAGAAGGGAAACTTTATGTTCCCGGGGCTGAACTCCTGAGAACTACCTGGGAAAAAATTACTGAACTGGCTAAACAGAAAAACATTCATGTTGTCAATACGGCCGATTTTCATTATCCCGGTTCTGCAGAGCTTTCCTCAAATCCCGATTTTATAAATACTTTTCCGGAACACTGCATGGCCAATACCGATGGGTCTGATTATGTTCCTGAAACTAATCCTGTTAATCCACTGATTATTGATTGGGATAGAGAATATTCGGTTTCTGAAGATATTTTGAAATCCAGGAATTTATTGATTAGAAAAGATGCTTTCGACGTTTTTAAGGGAAATCCATATACTGATTCTATTCTAAAGATAATTGCACCTTCAACTGTTGTTGTTTACGGGGTAACTACAAATGTTTGTGTTAACGATGCGGTTGTTGGCCTTGCCAAAAGGGTAGGGAAGGTTTACGTAGTTGAGGATGCGATAAAAGAGCTTCCAAATATTCCGTTGCCTTTTAAAAACTGGGAGTCGCTGGGAGTCGAGCTTGTTAAGTTGGAAGATTTGTATGAAATAGTTTAGATAAAAAAAAGTCGCTTCAAATTTGAAGCGACTTTCTTATAAATTATATTGGTACGTTTAGTTTTTACAATCTTTACAAGCCTCATAAATACCATCAAACATCTCTTTTACATCGTTGGCAGCCACTGCAGAATAGGCTATTCGTAAAACATTTCCGAGGCTTATTAATCCGATGCTGTATTTCTCAATTAACACCTGGCGAACTTTTTCACCTTCCAATCCTTCGGCAAGCTTAACACACATAAAGTACCCCGAGTTATACGGCAGAGCTTCAAAATAATCGTTGTATTTTTCGTCTTCCAGCGATTCTTTAACGGCTTCATATCTCCTTTTCATTATTTCGTATTTGGCCTCTTTTTGTTCAGCATACTCCTCGCTGTTAAAAGCGGCCAATAGCAGCGACTGAGAAATATTTGCCGAATTGGAAATATTGCCACGAATAGCACCGGCTGTTTTCGCTTCAAGGGCACTGTATAATTCAGCGTCTCCGTTTTTGGTTCCGTAAGTGACAAAACCAACCCTGAATCCCCATACATAATCTTCTTTTGTAGCGCCATCTATTTTAATCGCCAAAACGTTTTCGTGCAGCTGGCTTAACGGGGTAAATATGCTTTCCTGTGCAATCCCTTTTTGGTAAACCAATCCAAAATAGGCATCGTCGGTAATGGTAACAATTTTATTTCCTTTGTCGGCTGCCTTTTTAATTATTTCAACTATGGCATCCTGTTCTGCAACTGTTGGTGTGTATCCAGAAGGATTATTCGGAAAATTCAGAATTACTACTTTTTTGCCAATAGCTCCTTCGTTTAACTTTGCTTCAAATGCTTCGAGGTCGAAAGCACCACTTTTAAAAAGATTGAATTTTGTAAGTTTCGAACCGTATGCGTTGGTTAAAGTTAAATTATAATTTCCCCAGAAAAGGTCAGGTACAATCACTTCGTCATCAGCATTGAGAAACATGTAACCGGCCATGCTGATACCATGTGTTAATGCATTTGTTACCACAGGAAGGCTTAATTCTACATCTTTTAATGAAGGATTTTTTTCGTAAATCATGCTTTTCCATTTGGCCCTGATGTCTGGCCTTCCGAAACTTGGTGCATACGGAAAAACCAGCGAAGGATCCATGTTTACTTTCGATGCAATTGTTTCCAGCCGCATGGGGGTACCGTCATCTTCAATAGCTGCTCCAATTGTTGCATTTATTTTGGTTCCTTTTGCCTCTGCCGTTTGTCCTAAAATTCCTTTTTTTGGGAAGAATATATTTTTACCTCTTTCTGAAAGAAGATCAAAAATAACACTGTTTTTTTCTTGAATTACCTTGTTAAGCGCTTCAGCCTGTGGATTCATAATTTCTATTTTTAGGAATAAAATATTTAATTTTTATTTTGAGGTGCAAGATAGGCATTTGAGAGGGTATTATGTGTTATTTGTTAGCAAATCGATAGCATTTTTGATAAAATGCTAACAAATTCTTAATTCAAATATCAAAATGAATTAAGAACTAAAGTGATTTTACTGCTCCCACAACAATAAAAAAACCAAGCAACGATACCAGTGCTGTTATGACGATGAAAAGCCGGTAGAACGATTTATTTTTCAGGTCGAGGATTAATGCCGGTATTGCCAGAACAGATGAAACCACAAAACTCCAGTAGGCTGGTAAAAGTTTAGCCAGAAACGGTACTTCATTTAAAATCTCGTCTTCGAGCTCTTCGCTGGCAATTTCTTCTGGTGTTAAGAAATTGGCCGCAGCAAAATAGTCGCCCAAAATAATGTAAATGGAATAAATACCAAGCAGAATAAAAATGGCAGAACCAATCAGCCTGAAAACTTTCTTTTGTTCAACCCAGCCGTAAACAACAACAAAAATGGCTGCAAAGACAAACCATTGAGGAAGTGTATATAAAAATGTTTCGTTCATTAATTTGTTTTTATTGCTGCAAAGGTGACAAATTTTTTATAAAAACAGTTGATTAAAAAACACAGGAAAAATATTTGGTTATTTTTGACTAAAATTAGATCTCAATGACAAAAATTCTGGAAGTCGATTCTAAAGCTGAGGCCCTGATTTTTGACCTCGACGGAACCCTTGCCGATACTATGCCTGTGCATTTCTGGGCTTATAAAAATATACTGGTCGATTACGGTATTGATTTTACACCCGAATTGTTTGCTACGCTGGCAGGAATTCCTGCAGTTGGTACTATTGAGAAACTAAATGAGATGTTTGGAACTCAAATGGATCCTGAAAAGGTTGGGCATTTTAAGGAGGCGGAATACGAAAAAATAATGTATAAAATGAAACCTGTTGCCCCCGTGGTTGAGCTGGCAAAAAAGTATTACGGAAAACTTCCTATGGCTGTTGGAACGGGCGGTTATCACCGCCTTGCATGGAAAACCATGGAAATACTCGGGCTCAATAAATATTTCGATATTCTGGTTTCGGCAGATGATGTCAAACGGCCAAAACCATACCCCGATACTTTTTTAATTTGTGCAGAAAAAATGGGGATTTCTCCTGAAATTTGCCAGGTTTTCGAAGACGGAGAGCCCGGAATGCAGGCAGCCAAAGCAGCAGGAATGATGACCACTTTAGTTACTGATTTTTACGATGTAACCATTGGAGAACCTATTTGAGAAAGTGAGCAATTCGAAACTCTGAACTCTACCACCCCATTTCATTACAAATATCCTGTTCAAATGTGTGTGAGATCATAATTTTTGTTCTTCCGTCTTCGGTCTGGCCATATTTAACATTCGAGTTACTTAACTGATTGCTGATATTTCCCGGTTCGGTGCGGAAAGTTGTTGTTTCCCAATCGTTTTCCCACAAAAACCTTAACTCGTAATCTGTATCGGGAACTGCGAGCAGGTTTGCTACGCCACCATTCATCTCAATACCCTGCCAGGGATCGTTACTGTTTTTAATTTTTATTTCGCCGCTGATAGTTGGAGCAACAGCTACTGTTGGATTATCAGGACAAAATGCTTTTAAAACCACCTGGTATTCTTCATATCCATCTGCCTTTTCTACATTAATATCATAGCTTCCGATGCACAGATTTTCGATATGCAGATACGGAATTGGTTTAAACGACGGCGTATTGCTGCGGAATCTTATTTTAGCTGCTCTTGATGGTACGTTTTCCAGAATAAATGATTCAGTAAAGCTGCCTTTAAAATTGGTGGTTTTGAATCGTTTATTATTCTCATCGAAAAAGTCGGCATAGATGGAGAAACTCGATATCATTTCAGAAGAAAAGGTGATTTTACTACCGGTTTCACAAAGATCGTCTTCTGAAGCTTTTGCCAGTGTATAAGAGAACTCAATGTTTGTATAAATATTCGTTGTGCCATGTATCTCCCACGCTGCGTTTTTAAATTCGGCAAAACCAAAAAACTGAGGTTGCGTTTCACCCAGATAATCAGCCGTTGATACTATTTTACCTCCGTTTAAATCACCAACTTCCTTGCCGGTAATATTCAACCATATCAGCCTTCCTGTTTCCAGCTTATGAAATAAAACCATTTTAAGGATTCCGTTTTGTCTGATAACATCAACATCAGGCAAATAATCGTCGTAAGTGCTCACTCTCATTTTTAAAAAGTCATCCGGATTGCTTTGATAGGCTTCTATTGCTTCATCTACCGAACTAAATATAAGCCGGTCTTGAGTATCTTTAAATTTTACCAACTCGTTTAATGAAATAGAATATTTTATTTTGTACTCTTTTTCATCAACAGCACCCGATTTCAGATTAGAAAATGCCTGTGAAATTACAATAGTAGAATCATTTAAATCCAACTCCCCGCTAAGGTCAGTTTCGCTTTCGTCAACTTTTTTCGAAAGCATCAGTTCAAAGGTCTTTTTCCCTTCGGTTTGAATCTGAATACCTTTTGTTAATGTATTGTAACCTTCAATTTCTACATTCACTGCAAAATTAAGAGGTGAACCGGACGATATATCCACATTGGGATCAATCGTTAATTCAAGCTGGCCCTGAGAAGTTTGAAAACTCTCTTTCTTTTCTCCTGCAAAGGTTACAATGTCGTTGGCATTTGCCCCGGTAAAATAAATATTTGCAGGCCTGGTAATAACCGTATTATCCGTTGCATCGACTAATTTGCAGGTAATTCTGGTTTTGAAGAAGTTAAAATCTACTATCAGTAAATTTATATCTTCTCCTGTTTTTTTGTCTTTCAGAGGATTGTCGAGCATTTCGCCGCAACCACCGACTGATGCGAGCAAGAAAATGCCGGTAATCAATCTAACGATTTTTCTTACTAAAGTATTCATGATTTAATGGATTGGTTAAAATAGTTTTACGGCCAGATTAAATTTTACAACCGGATATATTTTATAGCTCTCAAATTGGTATTCCAATAACTCTTTTTGTTCATGTGCCGGATCGGCAGTAGGAGCCAACAGTCCATTTGCTTCTATCTCAATATCAGGTGGTCCCATATAATAAATTCCGGTTTCGAAATTAAAAACGAACCTGTTCATTTTGCCTAAAAATGCCTGGTATCCGGCACTTATATACGGTGAAACCTTTAACCCGGGTTTAAACGAGAAGGTAAAATCACCGATATCTTCAGATTTAATTACAATATCACCATACTGGAGGTCGCTTGTTGCATATCCTTTTAACTCGGGATTAAAAGAGTTTAATACAGCACCGGCCGATATATAAAGATTTTTTGCATAACTAAAGTCGGCAAGTAAAAGTATACCACCGGTTTTATAATCCAGCTCGGCGTTATACGAGATGTCGTATTCACTAAAATCGAAACTTGTTTTAAATGTAAGTGTTTCGTAACCGGTTTTGAATGCCAGCCAGTCGGTAACAGTATATTTGGCATTAAATCCCCATCCGTTTGTAGAAGCATGGCTCCCTAAATAGAAACCACTGTAATAATTTGTTTTTTGCCCGGTAGCCGGCATTTCGTTCTGTGCCTGTGCCTGCAATATTGTACCAAGTAACAAACCGATTAAACCAATCCGGTTTATCCATTTCATAGTTTACATTTTTAAATTGTAATTTGCGTCCAAACAAATTTCAATCAAATATATGTTTTTGATTGAAAATAGCTGTCGTTTTAACATTAAAAATGGACTTATATGTTTATTTTTCAGCAATTATAAATTTTTACGTCCAAATTAGTAAGTGTTGGTAAGTAACTGCCCTAAAGGTTGTAAGAAATACTAACTGTTGCGTGTTAATATATCTGTGGTAATGGATTTTAATGTAATATCAGACTATAAACCAACCGGCGACCAGCCCGAGGCCATAAAACAGCTGGCTGACGGAATTAATAATGGCGAACGGTATCAAACCCTGCTTGGTGTTACAGGATCGGGTAAAACATTTACAGTTGCCAATGTTATTGAAAAAGTTCGCCGGCCAACCCTTGTGCTTAGCCATAACAAAACACTGGCCGCTCAGTTGTACAGCGAAATGAAACAGTTTTTCCCAGAAAATGCTGTTGAATATTTTGTTTCGTATTACGATTATTACCAGCCTGAAGCTTATTTGCCCGGCACCGATACTTATATTGAAAAAGACCTATCAATTAATAAGGATATTGAAAAACTGAGATTAAGTGCAACCTCTGCGTTGCTTTCCGGAAGGCGCGATGTGATTGTGGTTTCGTCGGTATCGTGTTTGTACGGTATTGGTAATCCCGAAGACTTTCATGCCAATGTTACAGAAATAAGGGTAGGGGAAAATGTTTCACGTAATGCCATGCTGCGTAAATTGGTAGATGCCCTTTATTCGAGAAGCGAAGTAGATTTTCAGCGAGGCAATTTCAGGGTGAAAGGCGATACCGTGGATATTTACCCGGCTTATGCCGATGTGGCTATCAGAATTACGTTTTGGAGTGATGAGGTGGAAGAAATTTCGAGTTTCGATCCGTTAAACGGGCATACCATTGAAACACTTAACAAGGCTATTATTTATCCTGCCAATATTTTTGTAACCACCAAAGACAGAATGAAATCGGCCATTCATCAGATACAGGATGATTTGGTTAAGCAGGTCGATTTTTTTGAAGAAATAGGGAAACCACTGGAAGCTAAGCGTGTTTTGGAACGTACCGAATACGACATGGAAATGATGCGTGAACTTGGTTATTGTCCTGGCATTGAAAATTACTCGCGTTATTTCGACGGACGGGCACCCGGAACACGCCCGTTTTGTCTTTTAGATTATTTCCCTGATGATTTTATATGTGTAATTGACGAAAGCCATGTTACCATTCCACAAATTAGGGCCATGTACGGCGGCGATAATTCGAGGAAGGTTAATCTGGTTGAATATGGTTTCAGGTTACCGGCAGCCATTGATAACAGGCCGCTTAAGTTCGAAGAGTTTGAAGGTTTGGTAAACCAGTTAATTTATGTAAGCGCAACACCGGCTGATTACGAACTGGCCAAATGTGAAGGTGTAGTGGTCGAGCAGATTATCCGTCCGACCGGATTGTTGGATCCACTTATCGATGTACGGCCAAGCACCAACCAGATTGATGATTTAATGCACGAAATAAACCTGCGAATTGAAAAAAATGAGCGGGTGCTGGTAACTACCCTTACTAAACGCATGGCAGAAGAACTGTCAAAATACCTGGCAAATATGGGTGTAAAAACAAGGTATATTCATTCTGATGTGGATACACTGGAGCGTGTCGAAATTATGGAGCAACTGCGAAAAGGTGAATTCGATGTGCTGGTGGGAATAAATTTACTGCGAGAAGGACTGGACTTGCCCGAGGTATCGCTGGTGGCCATACTGGATGCAGACAAAGAGGGTTTCCTGCGTTCGGAACGGTCGCTGACACAAACGGCGGGGCGTGCTGCACGTAACTTAAACGGGATGGTAATAATGTATGCCGATAAAGTAACCAACTCTATGAAAAAAACCATCGACTCGACCAACTACCGACGGGAAAAGCAGCTAAAATACAACGAGGAAAATAATATTACACCAACGCAAATTATTAAGCCTACCCGCGAAATAATAGGGTACGAATACCGTAGCGATAAACAGCCTGAATACTCAGGCGGAATGGGACAACCCGATATTGCAGCCGACCCGGTGGTTCAGTATATGAGTGTTGATGCGCTGGAGAAGGCTATAGAAAAAACTCAGAAACAAATGAAGACCGCTGCCAAAGAACTTGATTTTATTGAGGCTGCACGGCTAAGGGACGAAATGTTTGCTTTGCAGAACCTGGTGCATGAAAGGAAACAAAAATAAAATGTATTTTTGCCGCAAAATTTAAGAGGGAATGGAATTTTCATTTTCAAAAATTATTGCACAGGTAAAAGAACTTACCATTAATCCGAAAGCATTCTGGGAAAGCCAGAAAGAGGCTGACGGAAAACAAGCAGCTGTCTTTACGGGGTATCTTTTACCTTTTCTGGTGATAATAGCTCTTTCAGTTTTTATTGGAGAGTTTTTTAAACGTACCGATTTTTTTATCGAATACCCAATTCTGAAAGCTGTCAGGGAAATTTTACTGTTT
Organism: Bacteroidota bacterium; assembly: GCA_039714235.1. Lineage (GTDB taxonomy): Bacteria > Bacteroidota > Bacteroidia > Bacteroidales > Prolixibacteraceae > Draconibacterium. The sequence goes on from JBDLJS010000045.1 coordinate 20,346, forward strand.
GTAATTCAGTACTTTTTAGGTGTATTTTTTACAAACGAACTAATGAAAACTTTTGGGGCAGAAAAGAACATTCAGGTAGCCAGAAAACTGGTGGTTTATTCCATGACACCCCTTTTGCTGGTTTCCATTGTAACCGGGTTGTTTCAGTTTCTTTATGTAATGGACATTTTGGGTTTATACAGTTTTTACATCTTCTGGGTAGGGGCAAAAGAGCTGCTCCGGTTCCCCGAAAATAAAGAACATAGCTATATTTTAATTACTATTCTGGTTAACTTTTTTATTTTTAGCTTTTTAAGTGTTTTACTATCGAAATTATTAGAAGCTTATTATTAAATTGAGATATGAGATGTGGGTAGTGAGTATTTATGAGGTATTTTTCTGATGACGGGTGACCAACGACAAAGAGTACTCATTACTCAATACAAAAATCTTAGTACTAAAAATGGCACAAAAACCACAACAAAACATAAGCATTAAAAACCGTAAGGCAACGTTTGAGTACGAGTTGATTGAACGGTTTACAGCCGGTATGAAACTGGTTGGCACCGAAATTAAGTCGATACGTAACGGCAAGGTAAACCTGTCCGATTCGTATTGCCAGTTTATAAACAACGAGCTGTATGCAAAAAGCCTGCACATTGCCGAGTACGAAATGGGCACCTGCAACAATCACATTGCCAAGCGCGATCGCAAACTCCTGCTTAATCGCAAAGAGCTTCAAAAGCTCGATAAAAAGGTAAAAGAGTCGGGGCTGACAATTATTTGTACCAAACTTTTTGTTAACAACAAAGGTTTGGCAAAGCTGGAAATAGCCCTTGCCCGTGGTAAAAAAACATACGATAAACGCGAATCGCTTAAACAAAAAGATGCTAAACGCGATATTGACCGGATGATGAAGTTTTAGTTAGCAGTGATCAGTTCTGTATATAAATTGAAAAATAAGCGGGATTTATACACACGTTTCAATTTTAGAGACTCAGAAAGTGATTACCCCTATTGATGAAACAGGCAAACATAGCGCTTCAACATACTAAATAGCAATATAAAAAATTGGAAATTCTTTGACTAATATAAAAAAATATCATTCTTATGCCTACTTATTGATAGGCTTTATATTCCTTTTCTTTTTTAACGGAAAATGGATTTTACCCATAGCTGCATTTATAGCACCTTTCTTTTTGATTCGCTTTTATAGATTTCAAAAACCATTTAAAGGATTTTTGTTAATAGTACTTGCAGGCTGGATATCAAACATATTTATTTGGAAAGGGATGATGCCTATCTCTGGCTTCTTCTATTATTTCCTTATGTTTATAATGAGTATTTTCACCTCACTAACTTTTTTATTCGACAGAGTTTACACTCAAAAAATCAAAGGACTAATTTCAACTCTGGTTTTTCCTTCTGCGTACGTATTAATGGAATTCATAGTTGTGTCAACTAATCCTTCAGGTTCATATGGCACTTTGGTTCATACTCAATCATCGTTGCCCTTATTACAACTTATCTCGATTACTGGTATTTGGGGGTTGACTTTTTTGATCACATGGACTGCATCAATTGCAAATTGGCTATTGGACAATTCTTATAATAAAAGCAAAGTTCATTTAGCATTTTTAGTATTTGCTATTCCTTTCCTATCAATAATTATCTGGGGGCAATACAGGTTATCAAATACCATTGAATCACCAACAGTAAGAATTGCCTCGATTAATAGTAGTAAAGCAGAGTATTACCATCGTATGACAACAAATTATGATACATTGGTTGAAAAAGCAAATGAAGAATTTCTGAAAAACTGCAATATAGCAGCTTCTTCAGGTGCTAAAATCGTATTTGGACGGGAAACTGTAATCAGTTTGCCATTTGATAAAGAAAATGACTTTGTTGAAAAAGCAAAAACAATAGCTAAACATGACAGCCTTTATATTGGATTGCCCATGCAAGTCATACCTAAAGGATTTCCCAATGTCAATCCTGAAAATAAAATCATATGGATTTCTCCGGTAGGAGAAATATTATTTACATATCATAAGGCAAAGCCGACTCATCCCGGTGAAGGTGATTATGGAGATGGAATTATAAAATATTTCGATTCACCTCATGGAAGAATTGGTTCTGCAATTTGCTTCGATATGGATTTCCCATCACTAATTAATCAAACCAGTAAAATGGATATTGATATTATGATAGTACCTGGTAGCGACTGGCAGGAAATAACGCCTTATCACACTTACGTGGCATCTGTTAGGGCTATTGAACATGGATTTAGCATGGTTAGGTCGGTATTTAAAGGATTTTCTGCATCCTTTAATTATAAAGGACAGCTTATGTCTTCAAATAATTTTTTTAAAACCAATGAAGTTATTTTATATGCAGATGTGCCTGTAAAAGGACAAAAAACAATTTATTCCGTATTAGGGGATTATTTTGCATGGTTGTGTATTATTTTCTTTGTGGGTATTAGTGCTTTTTTTATAAAACTTAAATTTGAAAAATAGATTTGAATAGAAATGCCCAGCTGCCTTCAATATATATAAAAAATTACCGAAATCGTTGTAATATTAAGTCTTGGAACTCGTATCCAACTTCTCATAAATTGAAAAATAGGTACTTCGAAATCGGCAACTTTTCACATAATCACCGTTGTAGCTATTTGTTTTTAGACCTTTTACTATTATCAGAATTTGTTGAAACCTGCCCAAATGTCTTTGTGATTTGAATTTCAGGAGTGCTATTATATATGTCCTGCAATTTTGAAAGGTTTTCAGCATCCAATGTTTTCATTAATTCGCAAACTTTATTTAAGGTTTCAATAAGTTTAGCCGGGATTTGCTTATCGTCATCAAAAGCATATTCCAATATTGTAGCATATTGATTAACTGGGTATTCCGTTCCCAATATGGAAGCCAAATCTGGACAAACTTTTCCCAGTATCGAAACAAATCCTGAATATCTTCCGGGGAATGCATACAGGTTGGAATCTATTTCCTCGTTTTGGAGTTTTAACCATAATTCGTTACTAAATTCAAACTGCTCTCTATTAAAATCGACCATACCCACACTGGGATCTACAAGCATCCAACGCTTTTCACTTTTATTCCATACTTCACAGATTGTGTGACTCAAATGAAACCCAGGTCTTAAATAAGTAACATGTCCGGCACGAACCCTTGCCGGAATACCACGATATTTAAGTATCGATGCCAGTAAAATTGCATTATGACGGCAACCAAGCACTAATCGGTCTTCAGGTTTTCGATCATTCACTATACCAGATGAGTCATAAGACACAAGCCCTTCCAAAACCGATTTTACGGTTGGGTACTTCACTGCTTCATTCCATCTTTCTTTTGGAATTAGATCACTATACCTTGGTAATTCAGCATATGGATGTATAAATTGGGATCTTATTAAATTGCAAAGCTCTGGTAATGAGTCGGGAAGGTTTTTATACAAATATTCATATTCTCCCAAATCGGTATATGAACTATACTGTGTATAGAATTCCAAAACCGATTCGTTATTGGTAAATTTAACTTCTTGTTGAGAATTGCTTCCTGTTACTGTCAGGATGGAAATCATAAAAATAAAAATTGTTTTCTTCATTATTTAATAAATTAAGTAGTTAATAATATAAACTAAATTGATAAAAAAATGTTATTTTGTGTTAATGTATTTTTTAAGATTGTTTACATAGGTTTCAAATGCCTTTATTCCTTTTTTTGTAATTGATATCATGGTGTTTGGGTAATTGTTTTTAAACGTCTTTTCAACATTTATATATCCTGCTTCATTCAGTTTCTTAATCTGTATACTAATATTGCCGGCAGCAGCTTTTGTTTCTTCTTTGATATATGTAAACTCTACTTTTTCTGAGGTAATAAGCATCGAAATAATTGCCAAACGTAATTGAGAATGTAATAAAGGATCTAAATCTTTGTACATATTACTATTCTTTTGTCGATTTCAATAAATATCCAGGTATCAGATAACCGCAAATTATAGCTGCAGCTACAATTAAAGCTATGTGTTCATCTAATACAAATGTTGAGGCAACACTGAAAACAAAGAATGACATGCCTCCAATTATCATAGGTCTAAATTTAATAAGTAATCCTGATGTAGTAGTTGCAATACCCGCGATTAATAACATTATAGATGGTGGGGAAATTTCCAATTTAATACAAATTATAGTTCCAATAAAAAAGGATGCCGCAGCTACTTTCCAAAGATCTTTGATATAACTTTCTAAGTGGCTGTATACTTTCTTATTCTTTTTTGTTTTACGTTCCATAAAAAACAAAATGATAAATCCAATTATACTATACACTACCCAATTACTAAGACTAAATAGCCCCGATAATTCGTATGCTTCTTTGCTACGTAGAATTTTTAAGATGATGAAATTAGATAGGCTGGCTAGAGTGAATACCCAACCCAAATAGAGAAAGATATTTGCATATTCCCTATAATTCATTTTAAAGTTTGCAATAGCTTTATTAATTATATTAAAGCTTTCTTCCGGTGTTAAATTTGTTTTGTCCATTTTTAAATTGTTGATGAATTTAATGCAAATATAAACTAGTTAATATTATTAACCAAATAAATTCATCCTTTTTTATTAAAATAATAGTAGAATATAAAGTTATCTTTGGATAAAAAGAAAAAGATATGTAATAACAACTAGTCACACACATGCTATAGTTCATGCGGATTTCAGTAGGTTCCCGAAGGTTTGTGGCTCGTAAAAAAGAGTCGGTGTAAACTGATAGGAAATCGCTTCATAATCCCGCACGACACCATACCATCACACGTTAACGCTATTTCCGCCTTGGCCTTTCTTAAGCCACCTCCAAATTATCAAATGGAATAATTTTATCGCCTTTGTATTTTAGCAGCAAATTGGCAACAGCCAGCGTATCTTTTTCGCAGTAACGGATTATACGGTCAATATCGTTGTCCTCCCAATAAACTTTGGCTACCTGGCTGCCATCTATGTCGTCTTTTGGCGTAGGTATATTAAATAACTCGCACAGCAGCGATAGCGAGGTGTAGTGTTTATAATCGCCAAATTTCCAGAGCTGCAGGGTATCAATCAGCTGGTCTTTCACCTCCCACGGTTTTGCCCCGGCAACATCGAGTATTTTGGGCAGGTTGAGGTTGTTTACCAGCGCCCGCCGCGAAATATACGGGTAATCGAACTCCTGCCCGTTGTGGGCGCAAAGCCTGCGTTTGCCCGCCCGCGAAAATTTATCCCAGTCATTAAAAAAATTCTGTATCAGCGTCTTTTCGTCTTTATCATAAAACGATTTCACCCTGAAAAACAGTTCGCCCTGTTTTTGGGTAACATAACCCGCCGAAATACAGATAATGCGCCCGAATTCGGCATAAATTCCTGCACGGTCGTACAGCTCGTCGGCAGGTTCGCCGTTGTTAATCTGGTACTGCATTTTGTGTTCCCACAGGTTTTGCCACTTTTCGGTTAGTTCGGCATACTCCGGAAAAAGCGGTGCTGTTTCTATGTCGAGAAAAAGGATTTCTTCAATATTTAAATTATGTAACATTATTGATGGTTTAAGGTATGTAAAATGTGGTTAGTTAAAATACGGATGGCAATCTTGTTTTGACCTCCCTGGGGAACAATAATATCGGCATATCGTTTGGTCGGTTCAATAAACTGCAAATGGCTGGGGCGCACGGTTTCTTCGTATCGTTTCAGCACCTGCCCAATATCGCGGCCACGCTCCTCAATATCGCGTCGTATAACCCTCGACAGCCTGATGTCGGAGTCGCAGTCGACATACACCTTTATGTCCATCAGGTCGCGCAGGTTTTTGTTGGTGAGGCATAAAATACCTTCAATAATAAGTACTTTTTTAGGCTGTATGGCTTTTGTTTCTTCAGACCGTGTACAGGTAATAAACGAGTAAACCGGTTCTGCTATTGGTTCGCCTTTTTTAAGTTTTTTTACGTGTTCAATCATCAGTTCAAACTCGATGGAATCGGGGTGGTCGAAATTCTTTTCTCGCCGCTCTTCAAGGGTAAGGTGCCCGCTGTCGAAATAATACGAGTCGTGCGAAAGAATAGCAACCTCGTCTTTGGTAAATTGCTTGTATATTTTATTTACCACCGTTGTTTTACCCGAGCCTGTTCCACCTGCAATGCCAATAACCAGCATATTTTTCAAATTAATTGTTATATTTCTTTATATTGAAAAGAATAATTTATTTAAACGCTGAGAAAACATTAATTTCACAGCATAAAAGTACAATATACAAAATTAAAAAAGTAATGATAAATCACGTTGTTCTTTTTAAACTGAAGGAATATCCTGCAGAAGAGAAAATTGAGATTCTGGCTGAATTAAAAGAATCGTTGCTCGGCCTGAAAGATAAAATTGCCAAAATTAAATACCTTGAAGTAGGTGTGAACCACGAACTGGAAACCAGCGGTTACGACATTGTTTTGTTGTCTCATTTCGAAACCATGGAAGATTTGGATACTTACCGGGTACATCCCGACCACAAGAAAGTAGTGGAACGGATAATGGAAACAACCGTTTCGCGAGCAGCGGCAGATTATAATTTTTAGTTGCAGTTGACAGCCTCAGTTTCAGTTGGCAATAACAATAATCATTAACCAATAATCATTAATAAATTATGAGCGGTCTTTATCCTTTAAAGTTTAAACCAATATATCAAGATAAAATATGGGGCGGAAACCGGATGAAAACCATCCTGAACAAAGATTACGGCAAATTGCCTAATTGTGGCGAAAGCTGGGAGTTGTCGGGAGTTGAAGGGAATATTTCGGTAGTAAGCAATGGTTTTTTGGAAGGAAACGACCTGAACGAACTGGTTGAAATTTATATGGGCGACCTGGTTGGAGACAAAATTTATGAGAAATTTGGTGCCGAGTTCCCGTTGCTTATTAAATTTATTGATGCACAGCAAGACCTTTCCATTCAGGTTCATCCTAACGACGAACTTTCGAAAGAACGTCACAATGCATACGGCAAAACCGAAATGTGGTACGTGGTTGGAACAGAAGAGGCGGCATTGATAAATTCAGGGTTTAACCAGGAAGTGAACAGGGAGAAATATCTTGAGTATCTGAATAATGGCAAGCTTTCCGAACTGCTTCATTACGACAAGGCTGAAGTTGGTGATGTGTTTTTTATCCCCGCCGGACGGGTTCATGCAATTGGCAAAGGTTGCCTGGTGGCTGAAATTCAGCAAACTTCGGATGTTACCTACCGCATTTTCGATTATAACAGGAAAGATGATAAAGGCAATGAACGGGAACTTCATACCGACCTTGCCCTCGATGCAATAGACTATTCATATTCGAGCGAATACAAGGCAAAATACAGTATCGAGAAAAATCAATCGTCGGAAATTGTCAGCTGCCCCTATTTTACTACCAATATTTTAGAATTCGACCGTGAAATAGATAAGGATTACAATGAACTGGATTCGTTTGTAATTTATATGACAATGGAAGGGAGCTTTGAATTGATTACCGAAGAGGGAGCAGAAACAGTTGAAAAAGGAGAAACGGTTTTAATTCCGGCTAACCTTGAATCTGTTCAGCTAAAGCCTGTTGCCGAAAAGGTAAAGATTCTGGAAGTGTACATTAAATAATTTTTATAACTTCCGAACTCAATCTAAAAACTTTCCGGTATGGAAATAAAAGAAGCACAGTTTATTGTAAGCAATACTGATGTTGAAAAATGTCCGGCCCCTGACCATCCGGAGTATGCTTTTATTGGTCGTTCGAATGTTGGAAAATCGTCGCTGATAAATATGCTAACCAATAAAAAGTCGTTGGCAAAAATATCGGGTAAGCCCGGAAAAACAAGGTTAATAAATCATTTTTTAATCAACAAGGAGTGGTACCTTGTAGATTTGCCCGGTTACGGTTATGCAAAAGTTCCCAAATCGGAAAGGATAAAATGGGAAAAATTTCTTCGGAAATATATATTGAAAAGAGAAAATCTTTATTGCCTGTTTGTGCTGATTGATTCGAGGCATGAGGCACAAAAGGTTGACCTTGAATTTATGGAGTGGTTAGGAATAAGCGAAATACCTTTTTCAATTATATTTACAAAAACAGATAAACTAAAGCCCGAGGAGCTGGAAGAAAACCTGAATGCTTACGAACAAAAAATGTTCGAAACCTGGGAAACCATGCCGGGTTATTTTGTCTCCTCTGCTGAAACCGATATTGGCAAAGAAGAGATACTCGACTTTATTGAAAGTGTAAGCCATCAGGAAGAGGCGTAAACTCTAATAATAAATTTGACCATTAACGTTCGAAAAATAATTTGTAAAGATTAACTTTGCAGCAGTACCAAATCTAATTAATTCAAACAAAATGGGTAGTAAAGTTCATCCCTTAAAAATTTTTACCGGCCGGGAAACCCGCTATTTAACTGAGAAAATCTGTGACGCCTTAGATGTAGATTTAGGGCTTTCTTCATGCCCGGTTTTTGCCGACGGCGAATTTGAACCCTGCTACGAGGAGACAATCCGCGGTTCGCATGTGTTTATTGTTCAGTCAACACCGCCTCCCGGCGATAATTTGCTTGAGTTATTGTTGATGGTTGACGCAGCTAAAAGGGCCAGTGCCTATAAAGTAATTGCAGTAGTTCCATATTTCGGATATGCACGCCAGGACAGAAAAGATAAACCACGGGTTTCTATTGGGGCAAAACTTATGGCCGACCTACTTTCTGTTGCCGGAGTAGACAGGGTAATTACACTCGATTTGCATGCCGACCAGATTCAGGGATTCTTTAATGTTCCGGTTGATCACCTTTATGCATCGGCATTGTTTGTTCCTTATATCGATAAAATGGGACTGGAGAATATTACCATTGCATCACCTGATGTGGGAGGTACAAAACGTGCCAATACCTACGCCAAAATGCTGGGAGCCGAAATGGTAATTTGCCATAAAACCAGGGCAAAGGCAAACGAGGTCGGAAATATGACCGTTATTGGTGATGTAAAAGACAGGGATGTAATTATTGTAGACGATATGATTGATACCGCAGGAACCATTTCTAAAGCTGCCAACCTGATGATAAATGAGGGAGCAAGGAGTGTTCGGGCTTTTGCCGCTCACGGGGTGTTGTCGGGGCCTGCTGTCGAACGTATCGAAAAGTCAGGGCTTGAGGAAGTTTATTTTACCGATTCGATAAAACCGAAAACAGGCAGCGAAAAAATAAAATATATTTCTACAGCAGATGCCTTGGGTGAGGCAATTCGTAGGGTCTATAAAAATCAGACAATTAGTTCGTTATATTACAAATAATTTATACTTTTGCACCGCTTTTTCCATAAGCAGACGCATTGATGTTATGCATGCTGTTTGTCCCCGACCAAGGTTGGGGAAGGACTGAGTACCATAATTATTAACGTAAATTATTTAAAATGAAATCAGTATTATTAAAAGGGGATTTAAGAACCTCTGTTGGAAAAAAAGACACAAAAAAACTTCGCGCAGAAGAAAAAGCTCCTGCAGTGTTGTATGGTGGTGAAAAACCAATTCATTTTTCTGTTTCGTTTGGTGAATTAAGAAAGTTGGTTTATACTCCAAACGTATTTTTAATTGATCTTGAAATTAATGGTGAGACACATAAAGCCATTATGCAGGATATTCAATGGCATCCGGTAGATGAGCAGGTATTGCATGTTGACTTTCTTAAAATTCAGGTAGACAAACCGATAAAAATTGAAGTTCCGATTAATGTTAGCGGACACGCAATAGGTATTAAAGCAGGGGGTAAATTAAATACTAGCCTTCGCAGGATTAAAGTTAAAGCCCTTGCAGCTGATTTACCCGATACCATTGAAATTGATGTAACTGATTTAGAAATAGGACAAAGTATTAAAATAGCCGACCTTGACGTTAAAAGTGTTGAGTTCCTCGATGATAAATCGAATGTTGTTGTTAGTGTATCAATCACAAGGGCAGCTAAATCGGCTGGTGGTGAAGAAGAACTGGCCGGTGATGAAGAGGGGGCTGAAGACACTGAAGGAGGAGAAGAAGCTCCGGCAAGTGAAGAATAAAATTAAATTAATTCTGAGTGAAATACTTAATTGCCGGTCTCGGTAATATAGGACCAGAATATAAAAATACTCGCCATAATATTGGCTTTCAAATATTGGACGTTCTCGCTGAGGCGTCCAATATTAGTTTTAACGACAAACGTTATGGTTTTGTAGCTGAGTATAAATACAAAGCCCGCACGTTTATTTTGTTAAAACCAACCACCTTTATGAATTTGAGTGGACGGGCTGTAAACTACTGGTTGCAAAAGGAAAAAATCGACATTAAAAATCTTATGGTTTTGGTTGATGATATTGCTTTGCCTTTTGGAACACTTCGGGTGAGGGCTAAAGGAGGTGCCGGTGGGCACAATGGTCTCGAAAATATTAACCAGGTTTTGGGAAGAAACGATTATGCAAGGTTGCGATTCGGTATTGGCGACGATTTTTATAAAGGTTTTCAATCCGATTATGTTTTAAGCGATTGGGGCAGGGATGAGGAAAAAGAGTTGCCATTTAAAATAAATGACAGTATTGAAATCATTCAAAGTTTTGGTACTATCGGGGTGGAACGGACCATGAATTTTTATAACAAAAAAGGTTAGTAATGCCGGATAATGTTCGCGTTGACAAATGGTTGTGGGCTGTCAGGATTTATAAAACACGCAGCCAGGCAACAGAAGCCTGTAAAAAAGGGTATGTGTCAATTGGCGAACTGCCGGTAAAAGCTTCGCGTTTTGTTCAGTTGGGCGAAATTGTTAAAGTAAGAAAGGCCCCGGTTACAAAGAGTTTTAAGATTTTGGCTTTAGCCGAAAAAAGGATGGGGGCAAAGCTGATTGTCGATTTTGTTGAAGATGTAACACCACCGGAAGAGCTGGAAATACTGGAAATGCAAAAACACATGCGGTGGAGCGCACGCGATCGCGGTACAGGCCGCCCAACCAAAAAAGACCGCCGCGAACTGGACGATTTTTTTGAATGGTAGGTATAATTTAAACTTGAAACAATGCTTATTGCAAAACAAAAACGGAAAGAAAATATTGCCGAATACATTTTATACCTCTATCAGGTGGAGGATTTAATCCGTGCCTTTAAGTTTGACATGGAGCTGATTCGTGAAAAACTTGTTGTTACTTACCAGGCTGATGAGGAAACATCTGAACAGATTGCTGACTGGTACGAGAACCTTGTGTTGATGATGGAAAAAGAGCGGATTCAGAATAAGGGGCACCTGCAGTTTATTACCAACCTGATAGGTGATGTGAACGACCTTCACCAGAAACTGATGGAAACCAGTGTAGACAAAATGTACACAGGTGTTTTTCAGGCAGTTTCAGGATTATTATCCGAATTGAAACAAAAAAATTCTTCGGCTCAAAACGATATTCAGCTTGCGCTGGATACGGTTTACGGCTATCTTCTGTTAAAAATGAAAAAGACCGATGTTTCAGAAGGAACATCAGAAGCAGTGAAACGTCTCAGCCAGTGGCTGGG
>JBDLJS010000046.1:0-31048 GCA_039714235.1 Bacteroidota bacterium
GATTACAGGCCATTTAATGGTTCTTCCGCCCAGGAAAAAATTAGAGCTGTTTTGTCCCGCCTTTTTCCGGTAAGCCATGTACAGTCCAAACGAGAGGCTCCCAATCATTACAACCGATAGAATAATCCAGTCTAAAAATGTAAGCGATAGGTTCATTGTTGTTTATTAGTCAGGTTTGTTGTATTGGTTTAATGTACTGTGCTTTTTAGTAATGTATCCAATCGATTTATACTTTGAATCATGGATCGTACGGTGTGGTAATTTATTTTCCACGAGTGCCCCATGTGTTTCCAAATGGGTTCGCCCCTGCGCGAAAGCAGCGGATACCACTCGCCAATGCTTTTGTTTATTACTTTATCGAAAACAAACCGGTGGACATTTTTATAGGCTTCCCAGTATTTTTCTTCGCCAAACATTATCACCGCATCGAGCATACCAATTAACACTTCCGCCTGTTGCCAGAATTCCTTTTCTTTGTCGTAAACACCGCCTGAATGCGGCCCTTCAACAAACACTCCGCCCAATTCATAGTCGATTCCGTTATTTATGGTATGGTCGAAAATAATCTTCAGCGTTTCGGCATATTGTTGTGTATCAGCTTTCATAATTTCCAGGGCATGAATGAGCAACCAGGCAAACTCGGCATTGTGCCCGTAACAGGTATTATCGGTGGCGTTTCCTTTTTGACCTTCTTCCGAAAAGCGATCCCAGCCCCAGATGATATCGAATTTAATCTGCGGGGCAATTGTCCAGTCATTAAAAAACTGCGGAATTCCGGTTTTATATTCAGGGTGGTTAATCCTTTTATCCAGTATATCGATTACCTCGGTTAGTTTCCGGAGATGGACTTCCTTGCCTGTGCATTCGTAAAGGGTTGTAAACGCTTCCATCAGGTGCATGTGCACATCCAGTGTTTTTCTGTCGCCACCCTGACCGCCTGGCCCGCAAATTGTCCAGTCTCTTTCAAACATCTCCCAGTAGCCCCCGTACATGGTATCAACACAATATTTCTGAATCATATCGAAAACCTTTTCGGCGTATTCAATCCCTCTTTTATCGCCGGTTGCAAGGGTATATTCGCTTAAAGAATAGATGGCAAAACTATGCCCGTAAATTATTTTTTTATCGATTTTGACATCACCTTTTCGGTCGACCATCCAGAAAAAGCCGCCGTGTTTCTCGTCCCACATTTTATTGATTAAAAAATCGACTCCGTGCCTGGCCAATTCGGCCACCTCGTCGCCTCCGTAACCTGCCCGGTGTGCCGATGCGAGCGTGTATAAACAACGGGTTTGTGCAATTAGTGATTTTTCATCATCGCCCGTATCGTTCCCCCGCTCGTCGAAATGCGTGATAAAACCTCCTTTAATTTCGTCTTTCATGCGTGTTGTCCAGAAGGGCAAAAGTTCGTTGGTCAGATGGTTTTCTGCTTCGGTTTTAAAAGCAGCAATTTCATTTTTCTTCATAGGTTGTTTATAGGTTTAATTTTATGTTGCCGGTAACTAATCAGATTTATAAACTTTTTTACCGCCCACCCAGGTCTGCAAAACTTTTACATTTCTAATCTCCTCCGGAAGAATTTCAAAAAGATTATCGCTCAAAATCACAAAATCGGCCAGTTTACCATTTTCGAGCGTTCCTTTCATATCCTCGTCGAACGAGGCATAGGCTGCATTTTTTGTATAGGCAACAAGAGCCTCTTCCACGCTGATTTTCTGTTCCGGAATCCAGCCACCGGGATTTTTATCATCGAGCGTACTGAGTGTTACAGCAGCATAAATTCCATAGAGCGGTACAGGTGGCGCCACATACCAGTCGCTGCCAAAAGCAACTTTAGCACCAGTACTAAAAAACGAATTAAAAACATAGGAAGTTTTTATTCGCTCTTTCCCGATTAGCTTTTCAGCCCAACGCCCGTCGTCAATGGCATGATACGGCTGCATGCTCGGAATTACATTCAATTCTGCAAAACGCGGAATATCTTCTTTTAGTAAATGCTGTGCATGTTCTATTCTGAACCTTCTGTCTTTTTCACCATTTTCTTCTGCAACCTTTTGGTAGGTATCGAGCATAAAATGGTTGGCGCTGTCGCCAATTGCATGAATAATAATTTGCAGGTTGGCTTCGTCGGCACCTTTTACCCAGTTGTAAATGTCCTCCGGCGATTCAACAAAAAATCCTTTGTCGGTTGGCCTGTCGGTATATGGCTCGGTAAAAGCAGCGGTATGCGAGCCAAGCGATCCATCGATAAATCCTTTAACAGAGCCAATTTTTAGCCATTCGTTTCCGTTTCCTTCCTTTTCAATTTTTTCTTTTAGCTGCTCCCATTTATCCAACGGATGGGCGATATAAATACGGGTAATCAGCCGGTTTTCTTTTTCTGCCCGTTTTAAGGCATCCATATAACCCACCATATGATGAACCGAGGTTACACCGTGCGAGGCCACATAATTCATTGCCTTTTGCAGTGCCAGATCAACCTGTTTGTCAGTAGGTTCAGGAATTTTAGCCGAAATCAGGCTCATGGCATTATCCTTAAAAATCCCTGTCAAATTGCCATTTTCATCTCTAACCACTGAGCCACCTTTAATCTCTTTTATATTTCTGTCGATTCCGACAAATTCCATTGCTGCCGAATTTGCGAGTGCCATATGCCCGTCGAGGCGATTGATATAGACCGGATAGTCCTTCGTAAACTCATCAATCCATTCTTTCGACGGCAATTCGCCTCCCCAATTTTTATGATCCCAGTCACCTCCCAGAATCCATGTTCCCGACTCAATGGTTTTGGTATATTCTTTTATTCGTTGAATAAACTCTTCGGGTGTAGCTGCATCGCGCAACTGAACCGAGGTAAGGTTAAAACCGCCTGTTATAAAATGAACGTGGCTATCGATAAATCCCGGGGTTACAAACTTCCCTTTCAGGTCTAAAATCTTAGTCTCAGGGCTTTTCAATTTGAGGATTTCCCCATCATCACCAATTGCCAGAATTTTATCCCCTTTAATCGCTATTGCCTGCGCAAATTCCCTGTCGGCATTGCCGGTCCATATTTTCGAATTGTGGATTATCGTATCAGCCATTTCGTTACCTGTATTACATGAATAGATTGATAAAACCAAAAGCAGGTTAAATGCTGTAATAACTTTCAGAATGTTTTTCATTGTTTTTTTTATAAGAATTCTAAAGTAAATAATTATGTATTAAAAACAGAAATTGAATAAACAAATCCATCATATCAATCAAATGTTAAAAAAATTCTAACTGAACTATACCAGAATTTTACTATTTTGTATTCTTTAAAATTTATCATGAAACAACTAAACCTGATATTCTTAATTTTCGGACTTTTTATATCCTGTTCAAATAACCAGGGAAAGATTAAAACCGGAAATGATTCTACTGCTCCTAATGTTCTGTTTATTGCAGTTGACGACCTGCGCCCTGAGCTGGGGATATTTGGGGCAAGCCACATTCAGTCGCCTGCCATCGACAAGCTGGCAGCCGAAGGATTAGTTTTTAACCGGAGCTATTGCAACATACCCGTGTGCGGTGCTTCGCGGGCGAGTTTGCTTTCAGGTGTCCGTCCGGGCGTGAACCGTTTTCTGGGTTTCGACACCTGGCAGGAGAAGGATTACCCTGGAGTACTTTCTTTACCTATGCACTTTAAAAACAACGGTTACACCACTATCTCAAACGGAAAAGTTTATCATCACCCGCAAGATGATATCGGTGCCTGGCATGAAATGTGGCGACCCAAAAAAAAGTATTCTCCACGCGATTTTATTACTGACGAAAACATCAGCCTCGACAATGCCAAAGACTCACGTGGGAGGCCTTATGAATGGGTTGAAGCACACGATACCCTTTACAAAGATGGCAGGATTGCAAAAAAAACGATTGAAGACCTTAAAAAACTAAAAGAAAAAGGGAAACCATTCTTCCTAGCTGTGGGCTTTTTAAAACCTCACCTGCCGTTTAACGCCCCGAAAAAATACTGGAATTTATATGATCCGGAATCCATTTCATTGCCCGATAATTACATGCAACCGGCAAGCACACCCCAAAATGCCTTTCATAACTTTGGCGAGCTACGAAAATATTACAGTGTGCCAAAACAAGGGCCGATAAGCAAAGAAATGGCCAACAAACTCATTCATGGATATTATGCCTGTGTGAGTTATACCGATGCACAAATTGGCAAAATCCTAACAGCCCTTGAAGATTTGAAACTCGCAGAAAATACCATCGTTATCCTTTGGGGCGATCACGGATGGAACCTGGGCGACCACATGCTTTGGTGCAAGCATTGCAACTTTGAATCGTCGCTTCATGTCCCTATGATTATCAAAGTTCCGGGCAAAACTTCGGGGCAAAAAACCGAAGTAATTACGGAATACATCGATATTTACCCAAGTTTGTGCGATCTGGCTAGATTACCAGTTCCCGACCATATTGATGGTGAAAGTTTTGTGCCATTAATTGAAGGCAATAGCAGGGTAAAAGATTATGCCATTAGCAAATATTATAATGGGGTAACCTTGGTGAAAGAAAACCTGTTTTACACTGAATTTATCGATAAAGAAGGCAACCTGAAAACCCGCATGTTGTTCGACCACACCAACGACCCGCTTGAACTGGACAACCTGGCAGAGAAGCCTTCTTATGAAAACAAGGTAAATGATCTAAGTAATTTCCTACACGCCAACTGGGGCAACGATTTCTTTTTAGACAGGAGGAAGAAATAAATTCTTAAATTTTTTCACGGGGTGACTTAAGTTGTTACAAACGGACTCTCATTGAATGATTGCAGATTATAACTAACTGTCATCCTGCTATTTTTTAAAATTATGATGTAGTAAACAAAATCATTAAAACCAATATCTATGAAATACTTAAGCCTTTTCCTCATTTGCCTTTTCATATTTTCCTGCAGTAACAAAAAACCAGTAAAAGAAGCGATAGAACCAGCTCCTCCCAACGTCCTGTTTATAGCCATCGACGATCTGAATGACTGGCTGGGTTGCATGAACGACCACCCCAATCCCAAAACCCCAAATATCGACAAACTGGCTTCGCAGGGCGTACTGTTTACGAATGCCCATTGCCAGGCACCTTTATGCGGCCCGTCACGGGCATCGCTAATGACAGGGTTGCGCCCATCAACAACAGGTATTTACGGAATGATTAATGACAATAAAATCAGAAGCGACAACAACGAAACAAAAAATATTCTTTTTTTACCAGAATATTTCAGAAACTATGGGTACCGTACCATGGGTATCGGCAAGCTGTTTCATAAGCATGCACCTGATGGTGTATTCAATGAATCGGGAGGCCGAAGCAAAGGATTTGGCCCGAAACCTGCCGAACGATTTGTTTGGGATGGTTACGGAACATCTGACCGGAGTAAATACGGGCAGACAGGTACCGATTGGGGAGCATTTCCTGAAGCCGATTCGATGATGCCCGATCATACTTCGGCAAACTGGACTATTGAACGATTAAACCGCAATTACGACCAACCGTTTTTTCTTGCGGTAGGATTCTTACGTCCACATGTACCTTTATACGTCCCGCAAAAATGGTTCGATTTACACCCTGTTGACAGTATTCTGTTACCACCATACAAAACCGATGATTTAAATGATGTTCCGGCTATAGCACATCTTATAAATGATTTACCGATGATGCCATCAACCGAATGGGCGATAAAAAATAATGAGTGGGAAAACATTATTCAGGCGTACCTCGCATGTATAAGCTTTGTCGATTATGAAGTGGGCAGGATTTTAAACGCACTTGAAAGAAGCAAATATGCAGACAATACGGTGATTGTTCTTTGGTCGGACCACGGTTACAGGCTGGGAGAAAAAGGGACATTTGCCAAACATGCTTTATGGGAAGAGGCTACCAATGCACCCCTGATTTTTGTTGCTCCGGACTTGCCCCATGGTAAAATTATCGATGCACCATCTGAAATGTTATCAATTTATCCAACTCTGCTCGACTTATGCCAATTACCTGCATATAACAGAAACGAAGGAATTAACCTTGTCCCTTTAATGAAAGGTGAAGCAGACGGGAACAACAATATCGCTGTCACCACATTTGGCATGAACAACCATGGTTTACGAACCAAAAATTACCGGTATATCAGATACGAAGATGGTGGTGAAGAACTTTACGATAAAGAAACAGATCCGAAAGAATGGATAAACATTGCAGATAAGAAAGAATTTTCGGGAATTAAAGAAACGCTAATTGAGAAACTGCCAAAAACAAACAAAAAATGGGACGAACATTCTCAATATACATTTCAACCCTATTTTGTGGAACAGAAAAAGAGAACCAGCGAATCTGATTAAAGTATTGAATTGTATCAAATACTTTTCTTAGTTTCACGTTCCTAAATTGAACTAACATGCAAAACAAAATTATCGTTCTTGGTGCAGGATTGGTTGGCAGTGCCATTGCCATCGATTTATCGAAAAACCACGATGTTACCAGTGTTGATTTTAATCCTGAATCTTTTAAAAAGTTTAAAAACTACCCAACAATAAAAACTATTCAAGCTGATTTGAGTGATACTGAAAAGGTTAAATCGCAGGTTGTTGGTTTCGATTTGGTAATTGGAGCAATTCCCGGTTTTATGGGATACCAAACCATGAAAGCCGTGATTGAAGCAGGTAAAAACATGGTGGATATTTCGTTTATGCCCGAAGATTTTATGGAACTTGACGGGCTGGCAAAAAAAAACCGTGTAACGATAGTGGCCGACTGTGGTGTTGCTCCGGGAATGGGGAATATTATCCTTGGGCATCACAACAAAAATATGCACGTTAAATCGTACGAATGTCTGGTGGGTGGATTGCCTGTAATTCGCGAATGGCCTTACGAATACAAAGCTGTTTTCTCGCCCATCGATGTAATTGAAGAATACATAAGGCCTGCCCGCTTCATTCAGAATTACGAGATGGTAACACGCGAAGCCCTTTCCGACCCTGAGCTGATTCATTTCGATGGTGTGGGTACGCTGGAATCGTGGAACTCTGATGGATTGCGCTCGCTGATGCAAACTATGAAAAACATCCCCGACATGATTGAAAAAACACTTCGTTACCCGGGCACAATTGAGTACCTGAGGGTTTTACGCGAGTCCGGATTTTTCTCGTACGATGAGATAGAAGTAAACGGTAGTAAAATCCGCCCCATTGACGTTACTGCCAAACTACTTTTCCCGAAATGGAAATTAAAAGAGGGCGAAGAGGATTTTACGATTATGAGAATTGTAATTAAAGGGATTGAAGACAACAAAAACAGAAAGTACATCTACAACCTGCTCGACCGTTTCGACCGCGAAAACAACATTATTTCCATGGCCCGGACTACTGGATATACCTGTACTGCAGTGGCCAATCTCATGCTGGAAGGAGGGTTTAAAATAGAAGGAGTAAATGCTCCCGAAATTGTTGGAACCGGTGAAGGGAATTTAACCTACATTTTGAAGTATATGGAAGAAAGAGGTGTTATTTATAATATCTCCTAAATCATTTAATAAAATAAATATAAAACTCCTCATCGCTTTTTTTATCCACCCAGTGTTTTAATCCCAAACTGGTAGCTTTATCAATAACCGGGGCCGGTAAAAAAGGTGCAACCAATTTATATATTTTTTCTTCTTCGAGTAGTTTCAGGTCAGCAATTATCTGATTTACCGGTTGTTCACCTTCTGCAAGCATTTCAGATGCATTCAGCCCCTTAATAACTTTATCCTTTATAAACCAATCTGGTTTTTGGGTTACATATTTTACTCCTGCTCCTCCCGAATATAATTCCTGCCCCACCTCTTTCCGAAGCCGGTTTATCAGGTCTTCAACTTTTACACCTCCAACCAAAGCAGCTTGTTGCAGCGAGGCAATTTTTGCAACCGTTTGCCGCAGAATGGGATTTTTTAACTTTTTAAATGCCGGAGCATATTCGATTAAGATATCTTCCAGTTGTGGATAGGTTTCTATTAGTTCCAACACCTTCGTTTTTGGAGTTATAATCAAATCATTTCTATTTTTCATCGTCTGATTATTTATAAGATAAAATTCGCTGTTCGCCCTCTAATCTTCTGTATCCCGATATGTCGTGCGATACTTCCAATGTTCCCATATAATCTCCATTTTCATTGCGCAAAGCAAAATATTCGATGTGTATCATTTTACCACCCATATTAATCCAAAAAGGCGCCCTGTCTTGTTTACCGCTTTTAAAATCATCGAGTATTTTATCTACAATATGTGCACTGGCCGGCGGGTGACAATGTCTTACATCGCGGTTTAAAATAGCCCTGTTTCGCTGAAAGATACGGTCACGACTCTGCGAAAAATATTTAACTTTGTCGTTCTTATCAACAAAAGTCATATCAAGTGGCAAAGTATTAAGGATTGCCAATAACTCTTCTGCAGAAAAAGCCCCTGTAAACAACTGAATTTGTCCTCCGGCTTTTTGAATGGCATTAATTGTTTCCGGTTCTATTCCTTCCGGTATCCACTCAATTTCGGGGTCATATAAACAATAACCAATTTCAAGCGATTGTTTTTGAATTTCGTACCAATCCTCTTCAGACAAGGCATCCATTAACATCGGAAAAAGAATTTCTTCTTCCTTTAAAACCATATCCACAATCCCTTTTAACGCGAGCTCCAAAATTATTTCTGAAGATATCAATAAATCGTCCTTTTTTAAATCCGGTATATTCAAAATTTCGATGCTGCCTTTCAAAAGTTCTCTGATTTCATCATGTTTCCCCCACATAACTTTTGGTGGTCCTGTCACTCCCGTTTTTTCCAAATAGGGAAAAACCAGGTACTCTTTTCGCTGATAATGTTTATCGACATCTGTAAGTTGATTAAATGCGGTTAAAAGTTTTATAATTTCATCCGAAAAATGTTCATCCTTAACATATTGTATAGCTGAAAGTTGAGACAGTGTGTTTTCTGCAATTCGCTTAAGTATTTTGTTTTCCTGAATCAATACATCAACGGGATGCCCGTCGGGTATTGATTTTGATGCAGAAAGATCAACAGTTCCTTCCAAAACTGAAGAATGAGCATCGCAAAGTTTCAAAATCTCCTCTTCGGGCAAACCCTCCGAAATTAGCTCCTGTTCAACTTCAACCACCTCGCCGTATGGAATTTTACTTAAACTTTCCAGCAATTCCTGTCTCACTTTTTCCTGTGACTCGCCATCATGAAGTTTTAAAATCAGTTGCTTTAATTTCGCCTTTCTGAATTTCGAGTTGTCAATATGTTCGCTCATAATACTTTTTTATATAAAATTCAGCCATTTTTGAATTCTAACCAAATTATACCGGTGAATAGTTACTTTACTAATTTCAGTGCTTTATCAAACAAAATGTTATTCTCTAAATGAACGTGAATGTGTAAATCATCTTCAAATTTCCCGAGTAAATTAAAGGTAACCTGATATGTATTACAAGCATCGTCGGGTAGTTTGTAATTACTTGTTATTTTATTGATTTCATCCATCGAACTGCCTGCAAAGTCGTGTTCTCCAAGCATTCGTTCAATCTCCGATTTAATTGTGTTTTTCGCTTCTTCAGAACCAGAAGCAATTACTTCTTTTATTGCCGGAAAAAGAACTTCTTCTTCATTTTTAAGATGTTGAAGCAATTCTGTATTTATTTTATCAAACAGATTTGCAACTTTAACTAATTCAGGATGATGGTCGCCATGAACTGTCGCTATTTTACTTGTATAAAACACTAGGTCGGGCAAATTCTTTAATACAAATTTATGATGCGTATTTATAATATAATCGCATAAAAAAGCAGGTTCCCATTCTATAAAATTTAATCCCGGGCTTACCGGTTCATCCTTTATCCTATTAATTTCATCTTCCAGTTCATCAGCGTTAATTCCTTTATCCTTACACGCTTCCGAAAAAGTTTGTTTTCCTCCACAACAAAAATCAATTCCTGCCTTTTTAAATACAGTTGAGGTTCTAAAATCGTCAGCTACAATTTTTCCAACAGCAATATTTTTCAATTTTGATTCACTCATTTTTCATATATTTAATGGATTAATAATTCAAATTTACGACTAAATACAGACTAAAAGGTATCTTTATTGAACTAACTTCACCTATCTGAGCTTATTTGATTCAATAAAGGCTTTTTAATACTAAAAAATCAATTTTGTTATTTGCTGCTTTTACAATTATTTCTACTTTCATTGCATCAATTCAAATTGAAAAAAATCAGAAAAGACATATTAAAATGAAAAAAATCAAATACCTGTTTATCATGTTGGTTTGGGTTATTTTAGTTTCGGCGCAAACAGAAAAACGTCCGTTAACCCACGATGATATTTTAAATTGGAACCAGATTACTGAAATACATATTTCAAACAACGGGAAATATATTGTTTATAAACAGGAACCCTGGAAAGGCGATCCTACATTAAAAATTACCACACCAAAAGGCCAAGAAAAAGCTTCGATAGATTGTGGAACCAATGCTAAAATAACTGCCGATTCAAAGTTTGTGGTTTTTACGCTCAAGCCTCCGGTTGATTCTGTAAGGACTTTAAAACTAAAGAAAACCAAGAAAGAAGATATGCCACAGGATAAGCTTGTGATATATAATCTTGAAAATGGTTCTTCGGAAGAAATAGAAAAAGTAAAATCTTCAAAAGTACCGACTGAATGGGCGGGCTGGGTTGCCTGGCAGGCTGAAGCGCCGAAAGATACAACACAAGAAGGTAAAGGCGGAGGCAAAGGAGAAAATGTTTTTCCGCTTTTTATTAAAAACTTAAACGCAGGTGAAGTTAAAGAAGTGCCGAATGTAAGTTCTTATCATTTTGCTGAAGAAAAGGAGGTGTTGGTTTGTATTTCGGAAGGGAAAGACAGCACTTTTAATGCAGGAGTTTATATTTATAATTTTGCTGATAATACTGAAACCAAAATTTTAGACGGGAAAGGGAAATTTAAGCAGCTTACGATTAACAAATCCGGAGACAAAGTAGCTTTTATTGGTGATGTCTCAGAAGCAAAAGAAACCAACTATTCGCTTTATGTTTGTGAAGGCACCGGCAAAGCAAAAGTTATTTTAGATAACAACAACGAAGCGGTTCCAGACAAATGGGAAATCAGCGAAAATGGCCAGCTCTCTTTTTCTGAAAATGGCGAACGATTATTTTACGGGACAGCACCTAAAAAAGAACCGAAAGACACCACAATTCTGGAAGAGGAGATTCCGGTGCTGGATGTGTGGCACTGGAACGAGGAGGTGCTTCAGACTGTACAAATTCATAATAAAAACAGGGACGCTAAAAAAACTTACCTAGGTGTTGTTCAATTAAATAATAGCAAAGCAGCTCAGCTTGAAACAAAACTTTTTACCGGCATCAGAAAAATAAATAAAGGCGATGCCGGTAAGTTACTGGCCTGGTCGAGCCGTCCGTATGCTGTTCAGGCAATGTGGGAAGGAAGTCCACGCCACAACGATTTTTACCTGGTTGATATAAATAGTGGGAAGGCTGAAATGATAAAAAAGGATTGCCGTGCCACGCCGCAGGTTTCTCCCGGAGGGAAATATTTGTACTGGTACAATGCCTTGGATACTACCTGGAACACCTACAGTATTACAATTGGTACAGAATATAAAATCACCACACCGGACGTGGTTCAGGTTGCCAAAGAGTTAAATGATATTCCGAACCCACCCAACTCTTACCGCCATGCAGGCTGGTTGAAGGATGATGAGGCTTTGCTGATTTACGACCGTTTTGATATCTGGAAAGTGGATCCAGAAAATTCTTACGAACCTGTTAATCTCACTGAAAATGGCCGCAAACAAAAAATCAGTTATCGCCTGGTAAGGTTCAATCCAAAAAGAGATGAAGGTATCGATCTCTCGGAAGAGGTAATCGTAAAAGGGCATAACGAAGTAACACGAGTCGACCGTTATTATGCGTTCAATCTGAAAAAACCCAAAGAACCAAAAGAAATTTTTATCGAAAACTATCGGTTAAACACACCTAAAAAGGCAAAGGATGAGGATGTGGTTATATTTACCAAAGAAGATTTCCAGACCTATCCGAACCTGATTGCCACCGACCTTAGTTTTTATAAACAACGGCAAATAAGCGATGCCGCACCGCAACAGAAAGAGTTTTTATGGGGAACTGCCGAACTCGTTTCGTGGATGTCGTTAGACGGACGGGTTGTGGAAGGAACACTGCACAAACCCGAAAATTTCGATCCCGGTAAAAAATATCCGATGATTGTAAATTTCTACGAAAAAAGCTCGCAGGGATTCCGGGGTTACAAAATGCCCGAAAACCATCGCTCAACCATCGACTACCACTATTACACCAGCAACGGTTATGTAATTTTTAATCCCGATGTTTATTATACTGAAGGTTATCCGGGCGAATCGGCCTACAACTGTGTGATGCCTGGAGTTGCCGCGGTTGTTTCGAAAGGATTTATCGACGAAGAGCGGATTGGCGCTCAGGGGCACAGCTGGGGTGGTTACCAGGTAGCTTACCTTGCCACCCGAACCGACATGTTTGCAGCCATTGAATCGGGAGCTCCGGTGGTAAATATGTTTAGTGCTTATGGTGGTATCCGCTGGGGCTCGGGATTAAACCGCTCGTTTCAGTATGAACATACCCAGAGCCGCATCGGAAAAACGATTTGGGAAGCACCGTTACGTTACCTTGAAAACTCTCCGCTTTTCACCCTCGACAAAGTTGAAACTCCAATCCTGATTATGCACAACGACGACGACGGAGCAGTGCCATGGTACCAGGGAATTGAATATTTCATCGGGCTGCGGCGTTTAGGGAAACCAAGCTGGTTGCTGAATTACAACGATGCCGACCACTGGCCAACCAAAGTTCGCGACAAGCACGATTTTCAGATCAGGCTGGCGCAGTTTTTCGACCACTACCTGAAAGAAAAACCCATGCCTAAATGGATGAAAGAAGGGATTCCGGCCACAAAAAAAGGAGTTGATTTGGGGTATGAACTGAAAGATTAACGATTATTTATTTTCACTATTGTCTGGTAAAAATAAATTTATGACAGAGATTCTTTCACTACATTTCATTCCGAGCAAAGCGAGGAATCTCTATAAAATTAACCGGACAGTAGTGATTTATTTTATCGAATTTAAAATTTTAGAAGCCTCCTCCACATCTTCTTCCATCACCCGGAGTTCAATACCAATGTTTGTTGGGCTCCCTTTAAAAGTACCATCTACTGTGCTGGTAATTTCGTTTACCAACATGTATTTTATTCCTGCCTCCTCAAGCATTTCTTTAAACAGAAGGTACTTCATATCGAAATTAGTAGTGAATGATGCAATAGTCACAGGTACGCTCATGTATTTAGTTTTAATTTGTTTTTCCTTTTTATAAAAATACAATTTTCACTTCAAATATTTCTTCATTCTATCTATTATGTTCAGTTTCAGACTGAATATTAATCTTTTTTACGTGCGTAATTATTTCTACCTTTCAACGACTAAATAACTATAATAAACCTGCAATTCAATATTAAATCAAAATAACATAAGATGAAAAAACTGTTTGCTTTTGTTTTCGTACTGTTTGTAATTAATAGTGCTTTTGGCCAAATTAATGCCAAACTTATGCGATACATGGATGTATCGGAAACTCAAATTACATTTGTTTATGGAGGTGAAATCTGGATTGTTGCCAAAGAAGGTGGAACTGCCATGCAAATTACCCACTCGCCAGGTGAAGAATCGTGGCCCAAATTTTCACCGGATGGAAAACACATAGGATTCACAGCCAATTATAATGGCAATTCTGACATTTTTGTAATACCGGTAACCGGTGGAGTTCCAATACGGGTAACTTATAACTCGTCGTTCGACAGAATGATTGACTGGCATCCCAACGGAAATCAGATTTTATTTGCATCGGCCCGGGAAAACGGAGTGGGACGTTTAAACCAGTTCTTTTTAGTTGATAAAAAAGGGGGCTTTCCTGAAAAATTAAAAATTCCGTATGGAGAACTGGCCACGTTCTCACCCGATGGGAAGCAATTGGCTTACATCACAAAAATTACTGAAAACTACCCATTTAAAAGATACCGCGGAGGTTTAACTTCCGACATTCTTATTTACGATTTTGTATCGAATAATGTTGAAAGAATTACTACTGATGAAGCCAATGACGGTAAACCTGTCTGGGCCGGCGACAAAGTTTATTTCCTCTCCGATCGTGATAAAAATATGCGTCTTAATATTTGGGAATATAACACGAAATTGA
The DNA here is from genome assembly GCA_039714235.1 of Bacteroidota bacterium. GTDB lineage: Bacteria > Bacteroidota > Bacteroidia > Bacteroidales > Prolixibacteraceae > Draconibacterium. The sequence goes on from JBDLJS010000046.1 coordinate 14,316, forward strand.
AAGAGAAAAAGCAGGTAACCAATTTTAAGGATTTTGACATTTCGTTCATTTCAGCCGGGCCTTCTGAACTTATTTTTGAGATGGGCGGCGATTTGTATTTGATGGATTTAACCTCTCAGAATTACAAAAAGGTTCCGGTAAATGTTGTTAGCGATTTGTCGGTTGAAATGCCTACATCGAAAGATGTAAGTGGTCGTATTTCGAACATGACCGCCTCGCCGGGAGGAAAGCGAATTGTTTTTGAGGCCCGGGGTGAGTTATTCAATGTCCCGGTGAAAGAAGGATTTACACTGAACATGACCAAATCGAGTGGTGCATTCGACCAAAACCCGGCCTGGTCGCCTGATGGTAAAACCATTGCTTACTGGAGCGATAAATCGGGTGAATACCAAATTTACATTCAGGATAACGAAGGAAAAGAAGAAGCAAAACAACTGACAAAACGTAAGAAAGGTTTTGGTTATAAACTCTTTTGGTCTCCTAATAGCGAAAAAATTGCATTTATTGACGAAACCAACGATATTTCGATTGTGGACGTAAAAAGCGGCGATGTTGTAATTGCCGGAAACTATAGCTGGAATATAGGGCATGGCGGGCGTTTTGGATTTCCAATCTCATGGTCGTCCGATTCGAAATGGTTAGCGTTCTCACAGGGGCTGGAAAACTCTAACAGTGCAATTTTCGTTTACAACCTCGACGAGAAAAAACTCACACAGGTGTCAAGCGGATTCTACGATGATAACTACCCGATTTTCAGTACAGATGGGAAGTATCTGTTCTATCTTACCAAAAGAAGTATGCAGGCTGCCTACTCTTCGTTGGGCGACGGAACATGGATTTATCCGAATTCAACTCAAATTGCATCGCTTGGCTTAACCAAAGAAACTCCTTCGCTTTTAGCCGCAAAAAACGATAAGGTTGATATTAAGCAAGAGAAAAAAGAAAATAAAAAGAAAGACGAAACGGATAAAAAGGACGATAAGAATAAAAAAGAAAAAAAGGATAGTATTCAAGTTAAAATTGATTTCGAAAATATAGAAGCCCGTTTGGTTTTGCTTTCTCCAAAAGCCGGGAATATTGCCGGATTAATTCCTTTTGAAAACAAACTGGTTTATTTGCGCCGTCCGAATACCGGCTCGGGCAGCCGCACATCGTCGTTGCACTTTTACGATTTAAAAGAACGCGAAGAAAAGGAGATTATGGGTAATGTTAGCCGTGTGGCAGCTATTGCTGATGGAAAATCGATGATTGTATCTTCACAAGGGAAGTATGGAATTATAAAAGTTGCAGCCGGGCAAAAAATAGATAAGCCTGTTCCAACAAAAAGCATGGTTATGAATTTAATTCCAAAAGAAGAATGGAAACAAATTTTTATGGATACCTGGCGACGACACCGTGACTTTTTCTACGATCCGAATATGCAGGGAGTTGACTGGGAAGGATTACGCGACCGTTATGCTGAATTGCTCAACGATGCCCGCACTCGCTGGGACATTACCAACCTGCAACTTAATTTGGTTGCAGAATTGAGTGCAGGCCATACATATGCAGGCGGTGGCGATATAGAACAATCACCATCACGTGGTACCGGATTCCTTGGAATTGACTGGGAAAAGGATGGCGATTTGTATAAAATTAAACGAATTGTGAAACCGGCAGAATGGGACACAGAGGTGCGTTCGCCATTCGATTTGCCTGGTGTGGAAATTAAAGAAGGAGACGCCATTTTATCAGTTAACGGAGTAAAATCCGATCCGGATAAAGATCCTTATGCTGCATTTGAAGGTTTATCGGGAAAAACAGTTTTACTGAAAGTATCTTCGGGCGGTAAAACAGAAGATGTAAAAGATCATGTAATAAAATGCTTGTCAGGATTTGAAGAAGGACGGCTTCGGTATCTGGAACATCTGGAAAACAATCGAAAAATGGTTGAAAAATTATCGAATGGAGATTTGGGCTACATCTACATGTCGAATACTGCAGGCCGCGGACAATTGGAACTGGTTCGAATGTTTTACGGACAGTTGGATAAAAAAGGTTTCATCCTCGATGAGCGGTTTAATGGTGGCGGACAATTGGCCGACCGTTTCCTGGAACTTTTACAACGGCCGGTAACTTACAATCTTCACTGGCGTCATGGAAAAGACCACACGAATCCGGTTAAAACCAATACAGGACCTGTGGGAATGCTGATTAATGGTTGGGCCGGTTCAGGTGGAGATGGTCTGCCATGGGCTTTCCAGGAACTAAAAGCAGGCCCGATTGTGGGTGAACGTACACTTGGTATTTTAGTCGGCCCTGCAACCGGCCACATGCTAATTGATGGTGGATCTATTACTGTTCCCGGCGCACGGTTGTACGATAATGATGGCCACTGGTTCTGGGAAGGCGAAGGCGTACGGCCGGATTTTAAAGTCTGGGACGATCCAAATACTTTAATGCAAGGCCACGATCCGCAAATGGAAAAAGTAGTAGAAGAGGTGATTAAACTGGTTAAAGAGAACAAACATATAATGACACCAGCACCTCCGTTGGAAGACCGATCGGCAAAGGGATTAAATAGGTAATGTCAATTCAAATAGCAAAGTTTATTCATCGGGTGACTTTTTATTTCAACTCATAGTCACCCGGTGAATTGTGTATTAACAAAAAACGATTAATCATCTCCCCCCTTTTTCGTTTCGATAATAACAACACCATTTGACCCGCGCGTGCCGTAAACCGACGAGGTTCCATCTTTTATAATATTTATACTTTTTACCTCAATTGGCGATAAAGTTCTCAGCACACTGCTCTCGCGAATCACATCGTCGACAACAATTAAAGCTGCATCGCTGCCATACATTAACTTATTGCTTCCCCTGATGACTACCTCTCCGTTTTTAATTTCAACCCCGGCAAAATGACTCCGTATTAATTCGTACATATCGTTGTATCGCGAAAAATCAGTGTCATTATCACCCAAATTAGCTACTGCAGCTGATAAATCACTTTCTGAAATATAACCGTACCCGATGGCATATTCGCGTTGTTTTTTACCGGGTTTCATTTTCATGTTTACAGCAACGAGTTGTGTGCTTTTCTCAATTTTTACGTTTTCATCGTAAAATCCAACAGCACGGATTTTCAGTTTATCCTGGTCTTTACAAATTACAGAGAACTTTCCTAACGTATCGGTTAAAGTTGTCTGCCCGGTACTTTTTACCATTACTTCAACACCTATTAACGGAATACTGTCGAACGTATGAACTACACCGTAAACGGCATGGCTTTGTGCCTGAGTTAAACATGGAAACCAAAGAAATATTAGTAAAAGAAGAAATTTATCCATGATTATTAGATTTAAGATTTTTGTTTAAGACTATTATCCAACAACAAAAACTGTTCCATTTCTGTCTGAAAATCAGCAACTTGATTACCATATCTTATTTTACAGCGATTTCCTGATAATGATTTTACGTTCAATTCGGTAAGCTTTCCGTTATCCCAGGCTATATCTACCACAAAACCTCCTCTGGCGCGAAGCCCGGTTACGCTACCTTTTTCCCAATCTTCAGGAAGTGCAGGTAAAATTTGCAATACCCCGTTGTGGCTTTGCAACAACATTTCGGTAATTCCTGCAGTGGCTCCAAAATTCCCATCAATTTGGAATGGCGGATGATTATCGAACAAATTAGGGTGGGTTGACTTTGCGTACAACGCCTGAATGTTCTCATGCGATTTTTTGCCATCTTTCAATCGGGCAAAAAAATTGATTATCCATGCGCGGCTCCAGCCTGTGTGTCCGCCACCATGTACCAGCCTGCCTTCAATCGATTTTCTGGCTGCAGCCATCCACCCAGGATTTTCAGGATCTGTAAACTCTTCTCCAGGATACAATGCGTAAAGGTGAGACATATGACGGTGCCCCGGTTGTGCCTCAGGCAGTTCCTCCGACCACTCCAGAATTCTTCCGTCGGAACCAATCTGTGATGGAGTAAGCCGTGTAAGCATATTTTTTAGTGTATCAGAAAACTCTTTATCAATCCCGAGAATTTCAGATGTTTTAATACAGTTATTAAAAAGCTCGCGAATAATCTGGTGGTCCATTGCCGGCCCCATACAAACCGCAGCCCTTTGTTCGTTATCAATAAATTTGTTTTCGGGCGACATGCTGGGCCCTGAAACCAACAACCCAGTTTTTGGATTTTCAACCAGAAAGTCGACAAAAAACAGGGCAGCATCTTTTAACACCGGGTAAGCCCTTGCTCTTAAAAATCCTACATCACCGGTGTATTCATAATGTTCCCAGAAATGGTCTGAACACCATGCAAATCCCAAAGGCCACATGCCGTAACCTGTTTTCCCAATAGGGTCGGTATATTGCCAAATATCTGTGGTATGATGAGCAACAACACCCCGGCAACCATACATTTCTCTGGCAGTTTTTGCACCCCGTTTGCGTAAACCTTCCACAAAATCGAAATAAGGTTCCTGACATTCGGCAAGATTGGTAACCAACACCGGCCAGTAATTCATTTGTATATTTATGTTAATGTGGTAATCAGCATTCCATGGCGGCCTTAACGTACCTTCCCAAATGCCCTGCAAATTGGCTGGCAGTCCACCGGGCTGCGACGAACTGATTAACAAATACCGCCCAAATTGAAAATACAATTCGGTTAAATGTGAATCGGCTATGCCGTTTTTTACATTCTCCAGTCTAACATTTGTGGGAAGATTAAGTGTATCGGAATTGTTTAAAACCAGGTTCACCCGGTTAAAAAGTTCCTGGTGAGCATTAATATGATTTCGTTTTATTTCATCGAAAGGAATTTCAGCGCTTTTTTTAATATCATCGGTTGCAACTTTCACCTCATCTTTTCCCCGGAAATCGGTCCTGCCCGCAATATGAATTTCTACTTCATTTGCATTTTTTACAGTAACAGAATTCTCTCCTGAGATAACTTCTCCCCCATTAGCCTGAACCGAAACCACCGAGGCAAAATTGGTTCCCTGTCCTTCGTGCTGTGCAAAACCAGTCATTATCAACTGATTTTCGCCAACCGACACTTGTTCGGCATCGCCGGGGCGGTCCAGCCAGGTTTTAAAGTTCAATTTCCCTTTTTCCGAAGCTGAAAGTTTTACTACGATCACATTATCGGGCCGTGAGGAAAAAACCTCGCGGGTGTATCTAACTCCATCCATTTCAAACCAGGTGGTTGTTACAGCTGTACGTAAATCGAGTGTTCGTTTATAATCTTCTGCGTTGTTTATTCCCTCAAATTCAATAAACAAATCACCCAGTGTCTGGTAGGTGTGATACCCCATTTCAATACGGGTACCCATAATTTTTTTCTGTGCCAGTTTATCGCCCTCGGCATATTTTCCTTCGAACAACAGCTGCCGTACTTTATCCAGGTTTTCAAGCGCCTCGGGATTTGAACGGTCTATTGGCCCGCCGGTCCACAACGATTCTTCGTTTAGCTGAATACGCTCCGTTTTGATCCCGCCAAAAATCATAGCTCCTAAACGGCCATTTCCAACGGGCAAAGCCTCAGTCCACTTTTCTGCCGGTTTATTATACCATAATTTTAAATCACGATTGCAAGATTCTTCTGAGTTATTACACGATTGAAAAATGAAAAAGAATGCAAGAATTGAAATTAATATTTTGTTCATTATTAAAAGATTTAGGTTGTATTGTGAAGATAGAAAAAATGGAGAACAATGCCTGAATTTATTTAATATTTATGATACGAGTATCATCCCGAGTATCGGGACCACACAGGAGGAAGATTAAAAGCGAGTTGCATGAGTTACCACTTAAAGTATACAATTTTAAACGAATGAATGACTATTTAATAAATACTATTTATTCTTCACCACCGCGTTTGGTTTCAATTATTACAACTCCATTTCCACCACGCGCCCCGTACATGGAAGCAGAGGCATCTTTCAAAACATTAATGGAATTTATATCGTTGGTATTCAAACCTCCCAATGAAGATGATGATACTTCCATGCCATCAACAATTATAAGGGCAGGAGATCCATATCCTCGAATAATTATTTGATCGTCCCTGACATAAACTCCTGTAAACTTTCCGGCAATAGCCTCATAAACATTCGAGTACGAAGAAAAGTTATTGCGATTATGGTGCAAACTTGCTATGGAATGTAATTTTTCGCTGTCTTTTACATGTCCGTATCCTACCGCAATATCAACACTTCCCTGATTTGATTTTAATTTCATATTGACCATAACATACTTCGATGTGGGATTAACTTTAATATTTCGCGATACAAATCCGTTGGCTTTAAACTTCAATTTATCCTTTTGGTTACAAACCAGCCAGAAATTTCCGGTAGAGTCTGTTAATACCGTTTGATTTGTGCTTCTTGCCTCTACCTGAATACCAATAAGAGGTATACTGTCGAAAGTGGTTACCACCCCATGAATTGTTCTATTTTGTGCAAAAAGAAAATTTACAGCAACTAACGCAAATGAGGTAAACAAAATAAATTTCAAGTTTTTATTAATCATCGCCTCCACTTTTGGTTTCAATTATAACAACGCCGTTGGCTCCGCGCGAACCATAAATTGCAGAACTGCCATCTTTTAAAACATTTATACTTTTTACCTGTATAGGAGGCAGAGAATAGAGTATACTTTTATCTACAGGCACTCCGTCGACCACAATTAAAGCAGCACTGCTGGAATTTATCGAATTAACTCCCCTGATTATAATATCGCCATTGGTCATCACCTGCACACCTGCAAAACGCCCCTGGATTAACTCGTGCATACTTGTATATTGCGAAAAATCGACATCTTTATTCGACATATTAACCACAGCATTTAATTTTTCCTCATCGAGCACATGCCCGTAACCAATTGCATAAGCCCTGGATTTTTCACTGGGTTTTAGTTTCAGGTTAACGGCAATTATTTTGGTTTTTTCACTAATTTTCACATTGGTTGTATTGAAACCATGTGCAGTAATTTTAAGTTTATCTTTTGCAGTTACTGAAACAGAGAATTGCCCAAGGGTATCTGACTTTACTATCTGTTTTGTGCTTTTCACCTTTATTTTGGCACCCACAACAACAATACTATCGAAGGTTGTAACTACCCCGTGAATAATTCTTTCCTGCGCACTTACATTAATAACAAATACCAGTGCAATAATCAGAAATGATAGTATAGATAAATTTTTTATCATGAAAATTAATTTAATCGCGGCCGGTTTTAGTTTCGATAATTACAACGCCATTAGCGCCTTTTGAGCCATACATGGCAGAACTTCCGTCTTTAATCACATTTATACTTTTTACATCGGCCGGATTCATTCTGCTTAAAGCTCTGGCATCTGTAGTTACTCCATCAACCACAATTAATGCTGGTGTTAAACCGCTTATTGAGGCATTTCCTCTGATAATTATTTGCCCACCCACAAAGCGTACTCCCGGAATCCTTCCTGCAATGGCTTCTTCCATGGTACGGTATTTCGAAAAATCTATATCGTTAGAATCCAGCGACGCCAGTGCATTCAATTTGTCATGATCCGAAACACGGGTTAATCCCAGTGCAAGTTCCTTATTTTTTATCCCGGGTTTCAGTTTAAGGTTTACCGCAGCCAGTTTTGTATTTTTATCAACCTTAACAGTTTCAGAATAAAAGCCGCTGCCTGAAACTTTCAGTTTATCTTTATAATCGCATCCAACGGAAAAATTACCGAGCGAATCGGTCAAAACCGTCTGTTTGGAACTCTGCACTTTTATGGTTGCCCCGTTTACCAGAATACTGTCGAATGTGGTAACAATTCCATGAATAATCCTTTCCTGTGCATCGGATTGAACCATAACAAATGAAAAGATAATTACAAAAATGGTTTTCATGATAACAGGTAATTATTGGTTTTATTTTACTTAAAGTTACATGTAATTATTGAATAAAATAACAAAACTCAATAGCCAAATAACAAATAATTACCAAATCTCAAAAATTAAATTTCCGAGTCAGTACTCTTTTTGAAACAGTTTGGAATTTTGAAAAATGAATATGGGTATTTATTTGAGTTTTGGAACTTGTTTTTTTGGAATTTCTGTCATTACCTCATTATACCCAAATTTTTGGGTTAGCTCCCGCGCGATGACAACCCAATCACAATCATAGGTTATTATTTAACAGGATTCAGTTTCCATATAAACGAAAACCGTACTGTTTTATACCCCCAGTCGCGCAAACTGTGATGATACTGCAACCTGATTGCTTTTTTGTTGAAGTCCTTCCGCCACTCGAAATTTAACTGCATGGGTTTATCGCGTTCCTGTTTATACCCCGAATAGCCAGACCATGATGCAGAAAGCCGCGAGCTTTCATTTTCAAAATCAATACCCAGAGCATAAAGTAATGCATCGTTTTGAAGGTTAAACCCATCGTTTGTTTGCCATGTATAAAAACCAATCATACCGATGGGCCGAATAATTCTTTTCTCATTTATGGTCAGATCTTTAGAAAAACTTAAATCGAAAAAGTAACCGGGGCTATCTGTATATCTTGCTCCGTCGAACCGGTTTCCGGATGCTGTTTTGGTTGCAAACCGCAGTAAAGTGTTCGGGAACTTTCGATCTTTAAATATTTGAATTAAAGTGCTGAAATAAAAATCACCGTTGGCAAATCCTTTCCCGTCTTTTACCCTCGAAAAACGTTCGTTTCGTATCTGTTCGGTAAATGCGAAGTGTTCCAGAATAACACCATACATTTCAACGGCAATTTTGTTTTGTGCAAACGGAATATACAATCTGCCGGAAATATCCTGTGTTGGATCGCCGTGATGGAAATGGTTTGATGCGGTAAGCTCAATCTCTGTATTCCCTTCCAGAAAACCTCTTTTTACATCTGGCACAGGCAATGCATTGGGGCCAAGATACCCCGGCGAGATGATAAGCCAGTCTCTCCACACAGGATCGTCGTAATGCCAGTTGTGCTGTTCGTTCCACCAGGTCCAGTCGATTTCATCCTGTGCTTTAATTCCGAAAGAAGAAATTATCAGCAATAATAAGAAAAGGAATTGCTTCATATCCGTTTATTGAAAAGCCCAAATGTACACGAAATTTTGCAGCAGTATAAGTGAAAAAGACACATAATACTTCTAACCTAGTTTCTTTTTAAAAATCCCTTCAGCCAAAAACCTGAAGGATTATAAAACTAAAGCTCCAGCTTTTCTTTAATATTATGGGGTATGCCGTCTTTGTGCACCATAATGCACATGGTTTTGTAATTCACGTATGGTTTCGAAGCGTAAAAATAACCGTTGTATTTGTTGTAATCGCCCCACGAATTTTTCACCTTATAAAATGTTCTTCCTTCCTGGTTTTTTGCTGTTCCGACAATATGCATACCATGATCATCGGTTGTCTGATAATTATCGAATGCTGCCTGACGCATTTCCTGAGTAACTACCAGTTCAGGCACAGGTTTTTCTAGTTTGTACAGCTCTTTATCTTTTTCTTTCTTAGGTAAGGTTTCCCATTTGGCAATTTCAGCATCACTCATATCCTGGCTTGGTGCAGCAGGTAAAACAGCAACACCTTTGTTGCTCGAAACAAATCCTTTCTCGCTCACATCTGCAGCCCATGCTATGGTAAATCCATTTCGGAGCGAATAATCGATAATCTCCATCATCTCATCATCCGGCACATTATATACCTGATCCCACGACCAGTTATCAGGAACTTCCAGAATGAATTTTGAGTAAAACGGATGGTGGGTATAAGATGTAATTTCAACGTAGTCGTCCATGTTTAGCCCGACAAAATCGGAAGCAAAACTCTGCGGTGTATATTGTTTGTCCTCGTAGTCAAACTTTGCCGGTAATTCTCCAAGGTATGAGTTTAGCGTACTTTCGACCGACTCGAGCCAGACAGTGCTTAATTTCCGGTTTTTATTTTCAACTACGGCATCGACATGCTGTTTTAATACCCTGTCCATTTCTCCGTGAACATGCTTTTCTTCGCCGTAATTCAATCCGTTATAAACCGATTCGGGCACAATGCCATGTGTTTTAATCATATTTACCACGTCGTGAAATGCACCGCCCGGGGCAAAATTCAGATTTCCGTGTACACGAACATGTTTTTCAGCTTTTTCGGCATATGTATGCCAAACTATAAACATTTCTGAAAGATCAACATCCGGTTTTCCGAGCCTTAACATTTCCGATTCCAGAAATGATAATCCTGAAAAAGACCAGCAGGTGCCCGTACGGTACTGATCTTTAACCGATGTTGCTGGCAAACCTATCTCATCTTCAAAAATATACCCCTTTATCTCCTCTTTTTTCTTTTTATCGTCTTCTGCAAAAACAATATTAATAGCCAAAACCGCAATAAGTGCGGTTACATAAACACGCAATTTCATATTAAGAATTAATTAATTACCCCTCAAATTTTGAATTAGCGTCAAAAATAACAAATTAATTTTTTTTAAGAAAGTGATTGATGTCGAATACTTTAAAGTTTTTTGAACAATTTGATAAAATCTCCGAATTTCTTTAACTACCCGAATTAATGTGGCTAATTAAATCATTTCACAGATTTCTTTATATCTCCAACAATAAACCAGGTGGTCGTTTAACATTCCGGTGGCCTGCATGTGGGCATAAATTACCGTTGAACCTACAAATTTAAATCCGCGTTTTTTAAGGTCGGCCGAAATTTTATCTGATAATGGTGTTTTTGCCGGTAACTCTTTTATTGTCTTGTATGAATTTATAATTGGTTTATAATCCACAAATTCCCAAATGTATTTATTGAAACTCCCAAACTCTTTTTGAATTTCGAGAAAACGCCAGGCATTATTGACGCATGCAGCTATTTTCCGCCTGTTCCTGATTATTAATTTGTCCTGAACCAGTTGCTCAATTTTTTTGCTGTCGTAGTTTGCCACAATCTCTGGGTTGAAATTATCGAAGGCTTTGCGGAAATTCTCGCGTTTGTTTAAAACAATTTGCCAGCTTAATCCGGCCTGAAAACTTTCCAGCACAATAAACTCAAATAATTTTTGGTCGTCGTGCAGCGGCACTCCCCACTCTTCATCGTGGTATTTTATCATTAATTCGTTGGTGGTTCCCCAATCGCATCGTTTACACATACAAAAGTTTTTATCAAAAGTTAAATAAAATTAATCATAACAACAGCTGTGCAGGTAAATTGTTATTTTTGCGTGTTCAGATTTAAACAGATGAAGAAAATCTCTATCATTTTTATATTGCTTGTTTCGTTAACATTGATTGCTGAAGCGCAGTTAAACATCAACCATTTTATCAGGGTTGGGCGTACACGAATTTCAATTGGTAACTATACCGGTGCCATCGAATATTTTAATATTGTTATTGAATTTAAACCTTACCTGGCAGAAGCGTATTTGTACAGGGGAACAGCCAAACATTCGCTCGAAGATTACCGGGGAGCCATTACCGATTACAATAAGGCCATTGAAATAAAACCTTATTATCCGCAGGCCTACAACAACAGGGGCATGGCCTATCATAACCTAAAAAATTATGAAAAAGCCATTGAAAATTACAATAAGGCACTGGAGTTCGATCCAGAGGACGAGTCGATTTATAATAACCGTGGTATAGCAAAACTGGCTTTGAAAAACCTTGAAGGGGCGATTGAAGATTATAACAAGGCACTGGAAGTTAATCCGAAATCGACATATGCACTGATGAACCGCAGTAATGCAAAAATTGTGAGTGGCGATATTAAAGGAGCCATTAAAGATTTAAACCAGGTAATAATTATCAGGCCTCATTATGCTGCAGCCTACCTTAACCGTGGATTAGCACGTTTCGAACTGGAAGATTATGCCTCTGCCCTGCGCGATTACGACCAGAGCATAAAGTTCGATCCAGGAAATGCCCTTGCTTTTAACAACAGGGGGATTGTAAAACATAAGCTGGATGATTACAACAGCGCCATTATGGACTACGACATGGCAATCCGCCTGAATCCGGAAATGGCCAGTGCTTATTTCAACCGGGCAATGGCACGCGAAATATTAGACAGGACAGGATACGAAAACGATTATAAAATTGCTGCCCAGTTGAATCCCCAATTCGACCTTGAAAGCCGCAGGATAGATGCTGAAAAACTTGCACAGCAACAACGTCAGCAGCAGCAAAATCAACAACAAAATCAGCAAAACACACAGGCTAACCAAGTCACAGCACAGAATAACCAGGGCAATCAACAAAATAACAATGCACTGGCACAAAACAACGATAATAAAAAAGACGAAGAATCGGAAGCAAAAAAGCGTCAGCGCCGTCGTAAGATGAACCTGGTTATTGAAGATACCCGCGACCTGCCTACCGATGATGAGGAAGAAGTGGACGATGGTAGAATCCAGAATAAAAATATTGTAATCGACCTTCAACCTCTGTTCATGATTTCTGCCTTTGAAAAAAATGCGGTTGATTACGAAAGGTTTCAGTATTACAACGTAATTATTGACGATTTAAATGCCGTAAACAATTACGATCCGATTTTAACCATTACAAACAAGCCTGTTGATTCGTACCAGCCGGTATTCGAAAACTTTATTCTGTTCTTTAACGAAAAAATAAACATTCAGGGAAATGCCCATAATTACCTGAACCGCGGTATTTTTTACAGTTTAACAGGCGACTACAACAAATCGCTTACTGACTTAAACCGCTCGATTGAGATGGATGAAAAAATGAGCATCGCCTATTTTACCCGGGCCAATTGCCAGTACAAAATGCAGGAACAGGTGGAATTAGTTTCAGGGGCACAATCTGATATTTCTATCTCTATTGCTGAAAGTAACCTGGAAAATGATTCAGAATTTCTGCCAACATCTATTGATTATCAACAAATTCTGGATGATTATGCATTTACCCTCTACCTTGATCCCGATTTCTTTTTTGGTTACTACAACCGGGCTTACATAAAATTACGTTTGGGCGAATATAAAAGTGCTGTTGAAGACCTGAACCGCGCCATTGAACTGGAACCTAAATTTGCTGAAGCTTATTTTAACCGGGGGCTTACAAAAATCTATCTTGATGACATTGAAGGCGGCGCCACAGATTTAAGCCGTGCAGGCGAACTTGGAATCCACGGAGCTTACAATATCATAAAAAGGTATTGTAATTAAATGCCTTCGTTTAAAAACTCATATTTTATTTTGTAACAATTCCTTAACTTCTTTAACCAATAGGTAAAACTACCACTGGTTTTGGAAGAACTTGAAAATCAAATAATCCGGGGATTAAGATCTGGTTGTGAAAGTTCGTATAAACATTTGTTTAAGGAATACTATATTGTACTTTCTGTTTTTGCCACCAGATATGTGAACGACATGGAAACTGCCAAAGAGATTGTTCAGGATCTTTTTGTACACCTGTTTGAAATCCGCGATTCATTAACCATTAAAACCTCTCTCAAATCGTTTCTCTTTCAATCGGTTAAAAACCGCTGCCTGAACCACATAACTCATATTCAGCTAAATGAAAAACATATTGAAAACTTGAAAACATTCGCAGTGTCGAATAACAGTACAGACGATATTATTACAGAGACTGAACTGGAACATAAAATCTTTCAACAGGTAGCAAAATTACCCCGTCAGTGTCAGAAAATATTTAAACTAAGCAGGGTTGATGGCAAAAAGAACCAGGAAATTGCCGAGGCCATGAATATCTCCAAACGAACCGTGGAAACCCAGATTTCGAAGGCACTTAAAACATTGCGAAAGAATTTAAAGGATTATTTATAATGATCAAAAAATGGTTCGTCATGCAAACGATAATGTTGTATTTCGAGTGGGAACCCAATTTTTCAATTGGGCATAATGTGGCAATGACAGAGATACTGAAACAAGTTCAGCATGACGTCAATAGCGAGATTTTCAATACTTAGTTAAAACGTCACCCTGAACTTGTTTCAGTGTCTTTTTAAAAATCTATTATTGGCAACGAGATATCCCGAGTAATCGGGAAGAAGTCTGTTAGCCGTCAAAACAGCAGATTTCTCCCTTAGGTCGAAATGACAGAACAAATCTTTGCAACAATCAACTTTTTTTATTGCTTGAATACGTGTATTTCATTTTTCAATTGTCACAATAACAGAAGCCATGAAAACAGATTCAAAATATCGCGACAAAGAAGAGGTTATTGTAAGGTATCTCTGCAACGAATTAAATAACGCTGAACGTCAGGAATTTGAAAAATGGATAAACGAAAATCCTGATAATAAAAACCTGTTTGAAGATTTCAAAAAGTTGTGGAGCCATTCCAATAATCTCTCTTTAGTTGAAACAACAGATATTGATGCTGACTGGCAAAAAACAAAACAGCGAATGAATTTTGAGCAGGAGGCACCAACGTGTTCTCTGCCTTTTAACAAAAACCGATTCTCATTTATACGTATCGCTGCTACAATTATCATATTAATCGGAATTGGATTACTATCAAAACAATTTTTATTTAATTCCCCCGAATTAATAATGGCTGAATCGGGTGAATTTAAGAAAGAGATAACCCTGCCCGATGGTTCATTCATTTTACTGAATAAACATTCACAGTTAACATTCCCCGAAAAATTTAAAAGAAAAGAACGATTGGTTAGTTTAAGTGGCGAAGCCTTTTTTGAGGTAGTTAAAAACCCGGAGAAAAAATTTAAAATTGATATCGATAAAAATGCCATCGTCGAAGTTCTGGGAACGTCGTTTAATATAAATTCAACAAAAACTGATGGAACAGTTAATGTAAATGTGGTTAGCGGAAAAGTTGCTTTTTATAAGCCTGAAGATGCGGGTGCAAAAACTATTCTTATCAAAGATGAAAACGCCATGCTTAAAAATGGTGTTATCACTAAAAATTTACCAAAAGACAAAAACTTTATGAGTTGGAGAACCGGCGTGCTTAGGTTCGAAGATGAAAAAATAGAAAAAGTATGTAAAGCTTTATCGAAATTCTACAACAGGGAAATTGATACGGAAGGACTGGAAAATACTGAAATCCGTTTAACCAGTACATTCGATAACCAGACACTGGAAAGTGTACTCGATGAGATTAAACTTGTACTTGGCCTCGAACATATTATTAAAGAGAAAAAAATAATTATTCATAAACCGGAGGAACTGTTCAAATGAAACTGCCGGAAAACATATTAAATTTTAAACCTCACGGAAATTTGTTCCCGGCAAAGCTGATTATACTATTCTCTCTTCTTTTTTATGGGTTTATTTATTCAGCTTACACACAAACCCCGCTGCTCGATAAAGAGCTTCAATTCAAAGAAAAAACCACAACCGTAAAACAATTCCTGTTTGAACTGGGCAAAGCCGGAGGTTTCTATTTTAGTTACAGCCAGAAGGTGCCGTTAAAGAAAAAAGTGCAAATCTCATCGGAGAAACAAAGCGTGAGAAAACACCTCGATCATATTTTTAACGGCGAGTCATTCAAATACATCGAGCAGGGTAAAAAAATACTTATCGTACCCAATCCCGAAAAAAAAGAGAAACTCAAACAAACCATTCGCGGACGTGTGGTCGATTTAGATTCTAAAGTTCCTTTGATTCATGTAAATATTATTCTCGATTCGATAACATCATACATCGGAACCACAACCGACGAAAACGGGTATTTCAGATTCAACAATGTTCCGGTTGGAAGACATAACCTTATATTTTCATACGTTGGTTACGAATCGAAACTGGTTTCAAATTTTTTGGTTGCTTCGGGCAAAGAGTATATTGTGCCGGTTGAAATGGAAGAGTCGGCAGTTAAAATTCCAGAGGTAAAAGTTACTTTCACCGAGAACAAATCGAGGCCCATTAACGACCTGACAATTGTAAGCGGCAGGAGTTTTTCAGCCAATGAAATCGAAAATTATCCGGGCTCACTTTCCGATATTTCGCGTACATCAATGTCGTTCCCGGGAGTTACTTCGGCCAACGATGGGCAAAACCACATTATTATCAGGGGCAACAGTCCCAAAGGATTGCAATGGCGACTTGAAGGAGTTGAAATTCCCAACCTGAACCATTTTGCCGAAATTGGCGCATCAGGCGGAGGCGTTAATGTAATTAGTAATAATATGATTGCGGGTTCCGATTTTATAACCAGCGCTTTCCCTGCGGAGTATGGAAATGCAATCTCCGGTGTTTTCGACCTCAGGCTGCGAAACGGCAACAATGAGAAACATGAACAGACTGTTCAGGTAGGAGTAATTGGTACAGAATTAATGGTGGAGGGGCCAATAAAAAAAGAGACAAATACTACATATATTGCACAATACAGATACAGTACACTCCGATTATTTCAGGAACTGGGTGTTCCTCTCGAAAGCGTTCCCGACTTCCAGGACCTTTCGTTTAAAATTTATCATCCTACTAAAAAAGCGGGTGTATTTTCACTCTTTGGTATTGGTGGGTTAAGCCGCGAAGAAGGAGATGCCGGGTATGTCTGGAAATCAAATATGGCTACCGTTGGTTTATCTAATAGCTTAACCATTAATCCAAAAACTTTTTTGAAAAGCATTCTCTCTTTCTCGGGTTGGAAATACTCCTGGGACCAGGGAAAAAATATTGGCTCTGCAGAATCACCGATTAACCAGGTATGGAAAACCAATGTTAAAGATTATATGCTGAAAGCCTCATTCAGCATAAACAAAAAAATAACTGCAAAACACAAGATTAAAGCCGGTGTGGTTTA
>JBDLJS010000047.1:0-30985 GCA_039714235.1 Bacteroidota bacterium
AATAACAAGGGTAACAATAATTTTTTCATAATCATATAGTCTGATAGATTTAACTAAATAAACAATATTCATAGAAAATAGTTGAATTATAACTGAAAATCAATCTTTTTGCAATTAATAATTAAAAAGTAATAAACAACCCACCTGTAATATCCTATCTATTATTCTAATCAATATCATTATTTACAAATTGATTTACAGCTACTTAAACAATTAAACAAAGATTAAACCGGATTCAGTATCAAATCTCCGGGCTGCTGAACAGAGCCGGGTTGGGCAATTCTAATTCTGAGGTTATTTAGCAGTATTCTTAGTTTTTTCTTTTGTTCAGGTGTTAGCTTCTTATTTGAATAACTTAATAGTACAACTCTCTCCAATAATTTCTGTTCTCCAATATCCAAATAAAAATATATTGCAGGAGTTTGACCTGATTTCCTTGCTTTATCGAACCAGCCATACAATTCGCGAATAAATTGAATTGTTTCTCCTTTGTTAAGTGTGCGCACCACTTTTTTATAAAAATAAGGTTCACTTTGCAGGTAGGCTGCTCTTCTGTTTTTGACAGACTTAACCGCTTTTTTACCGGTTTTTAAAACCAACCATAAAATTACCAGGGTCAAAACCGCAATAATCCCTATTCTTGCCCACGGGGTTGTTTTTTCTTCCAACTCCACCTCAGCAGGAGTAGTCATTGCCTGTAGCGAATCTTTCAGGCTTTTCATCAACGCCAAATCAGGATTGGCAAGAATGTTTAACTTCCTCTCCGGAATTATTCTATTATAAACTCTTTTTGTTATTGGGTTCCACCATGTTACTATCTCTTCCGGAAGGATAATTTCTCCCTCTTTTTCAAAAAGATAAGCATATTTCTCAATTCGTAACCCATTCACATCTTTGTCGGTATGTTTATCGCGCAGTACAGGTTCTTTTGGGTAAGTGCTTACCAATTCGGGTTTTTCAATTTCCAGAGGTAGAATTAATGACGGTAATGTACCGGAAGCAGTTATAGTAATTTCCCTTTCTGCCACATCGCCTACTTTTAGGTTATCAAGTGGTTTATCCCAGTGTTCTTTAATCGTTATATTTTTGGCTACCATCCATACTTCCTCGTTTTTTGTTGATGGAACCGGATTGACCTTAATCTTTTGCGGACGACTTTTTATCACCACAGGCTGCCCCTTGTAATCGCCTTCGGGCGGAATGCTGGTGCTTATTTCCAATTCCGGAATTTCGAGAGTGCCCGTGTTATAGGGGAATACAAGGTAATAAAACGACAGGGTTGCGTACTTTTTATTGTTGATGTAGTTAATACTACTAACCGTTCGGGTAAAAGGAATAATAAAAGCATCGTCGATTTGCAGGTTAGCAAACTGAAGGGGTTTGGCAAACCAGGTTGAGGAATACACTCTAATGGTAACTTTGTATGGTTGCCGCACCACCCCTTCGCGCGGTGTTATTGATACCCTTGCAAATGCATTGGGTTTTTGGGCCGGGGAATGCAAAGAAATAACAGTTAAAAATAAAATTCCCAACAACAGAAAAACAACATTTCTATTTGTAAACCACGTTACCATTTCTCCTCCAACTCCTTCAAATCTGTATAATATTTTTTGTATTGAAATTTAAACCTTCGTTTTAAAAACTCACCGGGGTCTTCCGAAATCCCGCGTAACAAAATGTTTTGTGGTGTTTGTCCGCTTCCTGCCTCAAAATCTTCCGGCACTTCTTCCATCTCCTCAGCTTTTCGCTGGTCGGTTTCAACCTCGTCAGTAATCCTGTCGCCTTCGTCGGGGAGTTCATCTACTTCAGTGTCGGAAGAGAGCTCTTCATCTTTCGAAGCCGCTTTGCGTTCATTTAGTTCACCTTTTTCTTCTTCCTTTTCAGGAAGAGTAATTGGCTCTCCTTCATTTCGTAACGAATCAACGACCCCAATAACTTTGTTTGTTTCGTTGATTGCTTCTTTAATACTTTTATTTTCAGGGTCTTTCTCAGCTGCCAGTTCCATCACTTCCAGTGCCTCATCGTACCTTCCCATCTGGGTGTATGCCAGCCCAAGGTTAAAAAGCGAATTGGCCGAACTGTCTTTGGCAAAAGCCTGCGCTGCAGCATCGTAGTTTCCTGCTTTGTAATATGCTACACCCTGATGTAATGATGACTCATAAGTATGTCCGGCTTCTTCATAATTTTCTTCGTTATAAAGTTTTTGTCCCTGATAATCTTTTGAATACCACATATTTTCCCATGATAAAGAGCCAGTACACGAACTCATTAAAAACAGAAGTGGAATCCACGAATATTGTATCATCCACCCTTTACGGAACCAGAATGGCATAAGCAGTACCAACAGGATAACCAACACAAAACCCATATCTTTCCACTGCTCCTCACTCTCCTCATTATCTTCCTGAAAGTCCAGGTTTTTCCTGATATTTGAAGCAATAAGTTCCATATCAGAATTATCGAGGGTAAGTGAATTCACATTAATTTTTTTATGTTCCTGAAGATTAAAAAGTACTTTGGAATTTAATTTTGATACAACAATGTTTCCGTTCTGGTCGGTAACCGGTTGTTTCATCTCATTTTTTGGAATTTGGGCGCCCTGCTGGGTAGCCATGGTAAGGATTTCGATACTGTGTTGCGAATTATCTGCGAACGAACGAAGCAACTCTGCGTCGTTACCTTTAATAGCATCAGTAACTATCAATAAAGTACTGGGTGCTGAAACCCTGCCCAAAATAGAATCGGCCATTTCAATCATCATTTGCAGGTTACTTCCCCTGACGGGCATAATTCCTGGCGACAACGATTCAAGGTGGTGCGTTATCAACCGGTAATCGGTACACATAGGAACAACAGTGTGAGCTGTGCCGGCATAAGCGTACAGGCTAACTTTCGAACCGGGTTTAGCATCTAAAAGGTCGCGAATTTTAAATTTAGCCCGCTCGAGGCGGTTAGGCTGAATATCTTCGGCCATCATAGAAAGAGAAACATCGAGGGCAACCATCAACACGGCTTCGCTTTTAGCCCCGGGGACATCCACTTTGCTCCACGTTGGCCCTGAAAGGGCAAGAATTCCCAAGCTCATTATTAAAATATAAACAATAAGCGGATAAATTGATGAAGAGCGTCTCTCTTTGGTAAACATAAACTTTCGCAGTGCCGGAGCAATCACCTTTTTCCACTTTTTGTCTTCCCTGGCAGTGAAAATGATAATAAGCGCCACAACCAGCATGGGGATAAATGCCCATAACCAATCAGGCCTCAAAAAATGAAACAGATCGGGATTAAAAATGGCGATATCTTTTATGTATTCGAACATTTATCCAAAAATCAGTTTTCGTATTCCTCTAATCAATGCCAGTGCAAACGCTAAAACCATTGCTACAGCGAGCGGGTAATAAAACAACAGTGTTACCGGTGCATTTTCTTCAGCCTCAAATTCTATTGGCTCCAATTCATTCAGGGTTTTATAAGCCTGCTCAAGTTGTTCACGATCCTGTGCCAGGAAGTATTCTCCCTCCGCAATTTCTGCTATCTCATTTAAAGTTAGTTCATCCAGTCCGGCATTATCTCCTGTTGGTTCTCCAATGCCGATAGTATAAATAGTAATACTGTCGGCATGAGCCATTCTTGCAGCATCAACAGGTAACATACCCCGGCCATCATCCTGCCCGTCGGTGAGCAGAAGGAGTACTTTTTGGTCGAGTGTATCGCCTTCAAATATTTTTAATGAATAACCAATGGCTTTTCCTATTCCTGTCATTTGACCAGCCATGCCCACATCGGTTTCATCGAGCATAAAATCTATTACTTCATGGTCGGCAGTTAAAGGTGCCTGCAAATATGCATTGGTGCCAAAAAAGACCAGTGCTATACGGTCGCCTTCGCGCTGTTTGATAAATTCGCGTAATACCTGTTTTACCCCTTCCCAGCGGGTAACCCTCTCGTCGTCAATTTGCCAGTCGGTATTTGCCATACTGAACGAAATATCGGCAGCAATAACAAAATTTCGGGCAGTTTTTACTTTCATTTCAGGCTCACCAACTATTTGTGGCGAGGCCAGTGCAGTTAAGGTAGCCAGCCAAATAAGCGAAAGAACAATCCACTGAAAGGCATTACGACGTGACACCCATGCACCAGAAGTGGCTTTTTCGCCTGTAGCCTCCACTGCCTTACCAAATGCAGGAAACCTCAGCGCCTCTTTCCGTTGCTTTAATGGCGGCATTATCCAAAACACAAGAATAGGAAACGGAGCCAAAAAGAAAACCCATATGTATGCAAACTCAATCATTAGTTACACGGTGCTTTTTTATCCATAAAACAGCAAAGTCAGTAAACATATTCATCTGCTGTTCATTCAGCTGATAACCTTCATTATAGATGGCCTTTTCATATTCATTAAAATTCTCTTTTTGTACAGTTTCTGCCTTTTTTGTGGTTGACACAAGAAAATCGAACCACTCGCGGCCATGGAGCGCTGCAACATTCTTTCTTCCAAATAATCCAATTGCCAAGGTTTTTAACAGGGTATTTATTTCGAAAACAGCCGATTTAGTTTTATCCAGAATAATCTCTTCTATTTTTTTGACTGCTTCTCTCCGGTATGCATTTCTCCGGTATTTCCGGTAACGGAGGACAGCAAATATCAATGCAGCCAGAATCAGCAGCCCAAAAACCAAATGCCAACCGGGAGTATTAAAGCTGTAACCTATTGATTCCGGCTCTATAAGGTTACCAATTGAAGAGTTATATTTTTCGATTTCGTTCACCGTTTTTTAATCTTTAATTTCGTTTTAAAGAGTGTTTTCAACTGAACATCGATGGCATCTACTGTATTGATTTCCATTATTGGAATGCCGTATTTTTCCATTTCATCCTTATAATCAATATTGCTTTTATGGAAATCCGATTCATATTTCTTCCCTGCACTTTTTTTCCCTGCATCCCATAGCAATTGTAAATCGCCATCGGAAAGCACAAGTTTTTCTTTTGGAAGTTTTGCTTCCAGGGGATCGGTTACCCTGGCTAAAATTACATCGTTGTGTTTTGCCAACTGGATGAGGTGTTTTTTACTTTTGGCCGACATTTCGTAAAAATCGCTGACCACAAAAATAAGGTAGTCGTGTGTTGCCAGACTAACTGCTTTTTGCAGAGTTTGCTCCAATAATTTTTCTTTTTGATGAATGACCTGATTCTCTGAAACAAAATCAGAGCAGCCCTCAACCAGTTTTTGGAGGTACTGTAAAACCACTTTTCGGCTACGTTGCGGGAAAAATATATCGGTACCCTTGTTATTAAAAATCAATCCACCGAACCTATCGCCGTTTTTTAACACCCGGAATGCAGCTAATGCAGCCAGTTGAGAGGCGATATATGATTTGGTGTAAACCTGCGAACCAAAAAACATTCCTGGAGTAAGATCAACAACGGTTAGTACGGGTTTCTCTTTTTCTTCGGTAAAAACTTTGGTGTAAGTAGTTCGGGTGCGTGCGGTAACCCGCCAGTCGATATTTCGGATATCATCTCCTGCAACATATTTTCGAACCTCTTCAAAATCCAGCCCGCGCCCTCTGAGTTTTGAGGCATGTTTGCCGGCCAGAACACTATGCACCGGCTGTTTGGGCAACAACGAAAATCCGGTTGATGCAACCAGGTGTTCCAGTTGCAACAAGTCGTTCAGAGTTGGGATGATATTTTGGGTATTTTCTTTGTTCATTTACCTCAAAATCTTATTCTCATATTTTTACCACTAAGGCACGAGGACACAAAAAATGGACTTTGTGGTTTATATTTATACTACCGCTACAACTTTCAAAATTTCATCAATCACCTTATCCGGTCCAATACCTTCGGCATTGGCTTCGTAACTAAGAATAAGTCTGTGGCGCAACACATCGTGAATAACGGCACGGATATCGTCGGGCTGAACAAAGTCGCGGCCATTCATCCAGGCTACTACACGCGAGCATTTATCGAGGGCAATTGTACCCCTGGGGCTAGCCCCAAAATCGACCCACGAACCAATTTCTTCGTTATATTTTTCAGCATAGCGTGTAGCAAAAATCAGGTCAACAATATATTTTTCGGCAGCCTTCGATACCGTTACATTCTGAATCTCTTCACGAGCTTTAAAGATAATTTCCTGTTTTAACGGCTCTCTGGTTTGTTTTGGTGCCGAATTTTTTGATTCATCGCGTACTAGTTGCAAAACTTTTGTTTCCGATTCGGAACTTGGATAATCGATAAGCACTTTCATAATAAAACGGTCCATCTGCGCTTCGGGTAGCGGATATGTACCTTCCTGCTCAACCGGATTTTGAGTTGCAAGCACCATAAACAGAGGGTCCATTTTATGTGTTTTCCCGGCTACCGAAACCTGGCGCTCTTCCATAGCTTCCAAAAGTGCAGCCTGTACCTTTGCCGGAGCACGGTTAATCTCATCTGCTAAAATCAGGTTACTAAAGATTGGGCCAGCCTGAAAAACAAACTTCTCTTCCAGCTCGGGTTGATACACCTCTGAACCGGTTATGTCTGACGGCAACAGGTCGGGGGTAAACTGAATACGACTTAACCCGGCTTTTATCTCTCTGGCGAGCGATTTTACCGCACGGGTTTTTGCAAGTCCCGGTAATCCTTCGAGCAATATATTGCCATTTGCCAATAACCCGATTAAAATTCGTTCAACCAGATTTTCCTGTCCGATGATCGAACGGTTCATACGATTTTGTAATTCCTGAATGTTTTCGAGTGTACTCATAATTAATAATTATTGTAGAAATGCAATATTTCGTTAATTGTTGCTATTCGTTGCTCATCTTGCTCTATCAGCAACTCATGTTTTGCATCTTCAACTAAAAATGCTTTACAATTTACATTTAACTCCTGGGCATGATTTACAAAATGCTCGTGTGCTTTAGGATCAACAATCTGCTCTTTCGCTGCAGAGAAGAGAATAAAAGGAGTTTTTATTTTTCCGATATTTTCGTTCATGTATTTAAACTGCAGGCACGAACAGTTAACCCACTTGGATGTAGCACCCCCCAACCGTGCTTCGGGTACTTTTGCAAATGCCGCGTTCATTCGGTTGTACCGAACCTCCGAAGTAGTAAGCTTGTTTTTTTTGAATTTTACCTTATCATCGTGATACCCGCTCTGCCCGGGCGCATATTTCGGCTCATCGCCAACAAACATTTTTACTACTCCGCATCCAGGCTTTGGAAGCCCCAGCATTGGCGAGGAGAACGCCGCAGCATTAAAATCGGCGGGATACTGCTGGAGGTAAGTCATACCAATGGCACCACCCATTGAGTGGGCCAGAAGAAATTTTTTTTTGTGGTCGTTTTTAGTCAGAATATTGTCGTAGAAATACTTCATATCGTCTATGTAGTACTGAAAAGAATCTATATATCCCATTTCAGGATTTGCGGTCATCCTCCCCGACTGACCTTGTCCCCGGTGATCGTGTATATATACCGAATAGCCATTTTTGTACAAGTCGTGAATCAGCTCTTTATACTTTATGGCAGCCTCGGTCCTTCCGGCCGAGATCATCACAGCGGCTTTTTCGTCGGGGTTTACAAATAATTTGTAATAAATATTAATTCCTGCCCTGCCGGCAAACTCTCCTTCTTCCCCATCGTCGTAAAACACCTCTATTTGCCTGGTATATGATGGATCCTGCAACTGATCGACAGTGGTAAGTTGATAACTGTTCTGCTGCTTCTGCAAATGTTTAAAGCTAACACTGCAGGAAGCAAACAGCAATAAAAGAATAAACAGAATAATATTTCTCATTTTCTACTTTTTAGCATACAACTCTTACTCCTTAAAAATCTCTTTAAAATCGTCTTTCATACTTACTACATACCACCCCTGTCCTCTAGCGTCTTCAACAGCTTTTTCGGTTCCGTGCATGTATTTGTATTCACGATCATCATCATCGTGATGAACAAGTATTGCCATTGATGGACCTTCCCCTGAAAGAGTATATTCCATCATCTCGTAATCGCCATCACTGTTTCCGGCAGCAAAAATTGGTTTTCTGCCAATGTGCAAATCAATATTTGTGGGTTTAATGTGCTTGTCGTTTGCCGAATTAATTGTTCCGGTGCGAGTAAGGTAATCGCCATCAGAATGATATGTCAACAGTACGCTGCTACCTATAACATTCTCTTTTGGAATATTATAAATTTCTTCTGATACGGTTCGCAGAAAAGTAATTTCACCACCTGTAACAATGAACACTTTAAAGTTATTGGCCTGAAGATAATGCACAAGTTCAACCATAGGCGAATAAACCATCTCTTTAAACGGACGATTAAATTTCCGGTGTTTACCATTGGTTAAAAACTGATAAGCCGACTGTTTATAATCTTCCTCTTTCTGTCCGTCGTGAGCGGCAAAAAGAAGATTAAGCAATTCGAAGGTGCTGTATCCTTTTAAAACTGCCAGGTTGCCTTCACCAAGTCCTTTATAAAGTTTATTGTCTTTCCATTCCGGTTTCGAAGGATATGTATTTTTTATGTAATCAAGCTCAAATTCAATGGGGATATAAAGTGGTTTTTCATTCCAGAGAGTACCATCGTTATCGAAAACAGCGATGCGCTCTTTTTTCGGTACAAAATCGGGAGAATTCTTATCGGCAACTAACTCAACAAAATTGATAATTGAAGATTTTATTTCAGTATCATTCCACTTCGACAGAGGAGGTGTTTCTTCAACTACCTGTTTGTCAGGACCATTACATGCCCCTAAAACAAGTATTAAAAAAGCTAAAGCAAAAATATTACGTTTCATAATTTAAAAAATGTTTTTGAGTGTACGAATCCCGAAACCTTGGGACTGCATATCCAGGAACCATTCGTTACTTTATTCTCCCTGAATTTTTTTAACCAGACTGCGTTCTCGGATACAGCCCGTTTTATTCGAATAAAATTAGTTCAATTAAAATTCAACTTTTTTTATAAGGTTATTCAAGTTAAGACATCTGAAAATAAAAGCGCAGAGAAATTCTCCACGCTTTTAAATATATTGATACAATTATTTAGAACCACCCTCTTGCAACTTCTCCAAGACCTTATCAAGGCTGAAACTTGCAGCTGTCATACGTGGTGGATATTCCTGGAAAGTCATTAGAAACTGGCCAACAATGTCCTGTGCAGGTACCAATAAAAATACATGATCCAATAACCAATCGTAATATGTATTTGATGTTATTGTTGCATTTTCATAAGGGTCTCTGCGTAAATTTAGAATCAAAGGAACTCTCAATGGAATAAATGGTTCAGACCAAACTTGCATAGTTCCTTTTGCTCTTTGCTCCATAAAAATCATTTTCCAGTCATCATAGCGCAAAGCTGTTAAATCGCCATCATCAGAGAAATAGAATATTTCATGTCTTGGACCTTCTTCAGTTTCGCCTGTGATGAGTGGCAATAAATTGTATCCATCTAAATGAACTTTAAAACTCTTGCCATTGGCAGAATATCCATTAAGTAGTTTTTCTTTAACATCAGGAACGCCCGCAGCAGCCAGGAATGTAGGCATCCAATCTAATCCTGATACAATTTCGTTGGAAACGGAACCGGCTTTTATATGTTCGGGCCAGCGAATCATTGCAGGAGTTCTCCAACCACCTTCCCAGTTTGAGTTTTTCTCACCTCTAAAAGGATTAATAGCGGCATCGGGCCAGGTATTTTTATGTGGGCCATTATCAGTTCCATATTCAACAATAGTATTGTCAGCAATACCAAGTTCGTCAAGTAGGTCTAATAATTTGCCAACATGCATATCATGTTCAACCATTCCATCGGCGTATTCATCCTGTCCTGAAATGCCTCGTAGTTCTTCTTTTACATGAGTACGAAAGTGCATTCTTGTTCCGTTCCACCAAACAAAGAAAGGTTTACCATCCTTAGCAGCCTTTTTAATAAATTCTACAGCCGCATCTGAACTTTCATCATCAATGCTTTCCATTCTTTTCTTTGTTAAGGGACCTGTGTCTTCAATCTTACCATCAGCATAAGAATGAATTACTCCGCGGGGTCCATATTTTTTTGCAAAATCAGGATATTTTTCCGGATCGGGGTAATCAGGCAACTCCGGCTCTTCTTCTGCATTCAGGTGATAGAGATTTCCAAAAAACTCATCAAAACCATGATTTGTTGGTAAATGCTCATCCCTGTCACCCAGGTGGTTTTTACCAAATTGTCCGGTTGTGTAACCTTGCTCTTTCAGCAACTCAGCAATTGTCGGGTCTTTTTCCGATATTCCTTCTTTTGCTCCGGGCAAACCTACTTTGCTCAAACCTGTACGGAATACACTTTGTCCGGTAATAAATGTAGAGCGCCCTGCAGTACAACTCTGCTCTGAATAGTAATCGGTAAAGATCATTCCTTCATTGGCAATCCGGTCGATGTTGGGTGTTTGATATCCAACCACACCCATGGTATAGGCAGAAATATTGGATTGTCCAATATCATCACCCCAAATCACTAAGATATTGGGTTTCTCGTTGTCCTGTGCTTCCACTTTTTGTGGAGCAGCAATTACACCGGCAGCGAGTATCGAACCTACGGCAACCCATTTACCGGCTTTTTTAACTTTCTCTTTAATTTTAGTCATAATTTTGATTTTTATTTGACATTAGATTATTTATTTTTTGAACTGTGTTAGTTATAGTTTTATTCCCTTTTTTTTTAACAATCAAAAAAGTTATGACATTTGAACCTAAATGTCAATAGCAAAAACAGATTAATTCCTATTTATGTTCATAAAATCACTTTATAATTAAAACTCTGCTCTGCAAAAGGCTAAGAACAAAGGCCGGTTCAGCAACCGGCCTTTTATTGAATGTGTCCTCCTTAATGCGCAATTTTCTATATACGGCACTTTAAGTTTAACTCTACAATTTACAAAAAAATTATAATATAGCTATAAAGAATTTTTTCTTTTTTGCAACATAAATTACTGACTATTAATAATTAACAAAAAAATAATTATTGACACACTGAATTTACTAATCTTTCACTTAAACTTATTTTTAAGTAAGCGTGTAAAGATTATTATGTGACAAACGACAACTCCATAACTCAAATATTATCCGTAATTTTAATTAGCGGCTAAACAAAATTATTTCTGTAAAAGATGAATTCAGTAAAGAAATATTTAGGTATTGATGTAGGCTCAGTTACAATTTCTTTGGTACTTATGACCGAAAAAAAAGAAATTTTACGAACAGCTTATGGCTTTCATGAGGGGAAAATAGCCGACAGATTATCAGAGCTGCTAAGTTCTTTCAACCATAGTAACATAAAAGGAATTGCAAGTACATCATCAACTCCATCCATTGTAAAAAGTACAAAAACATACGATACCCGTATTTCATATATAACAGCAGTTAAAAATTTCCATTCAAAAGTTGGATCGATTTTAATTGTTGGCGGCGAAAAATTTGGCCTTGTGTTGTTTGATGAAAACGAACAGTACCAAAAATTTAAATCAAATTCATCGTGTGCGGCAGGTACCGGAAGCTTTTTAGACCAACAGGCCAGAAGACTCAATTTAAAAAGTATTTCCGAATTCAGCCGTCTGGCAAACAGTAATTCAGGAGAATTCCCCAAAATTGCATCGCGATGTTCGGTATTTGCAAAAACAGATTTAATACATGCACAACAGGAGGGCTACTCACTTTCAGAAATTTGCGACGGACTGTGCTACGGGCTGGCAAAAAATATCGTGGATACTTTATTCCATTACGGAAAAATAAACCTTCCCCTGGTTTTTGCAGGTGGTGTTTCTCTTAATGAAGCAGTGGTTAAGCACATTGAAACATTAACCGGAATAAAACCGGTTGTGGGGGAGAATTCAAATCTTTACGGGGCAATTGGGGCAGCCATAAACCTGATTGAAAAAAAAGATAAAATCGACGATTTCGCTATTCAAAATGTAAATAATATTATTGTTGATGATGTTAAAGAGAAGAAATACTTTTACAAACCTCTGAAACTGGAATTGTCGGAATACCCTGACTTCGATTCGATTAAAAAATACAATTTTCAATCTAAATTTTTAGAAAATGCCCTTCCGGTTGAAGTTGATATTTATATCCGGCTGGATAAACCTGGTTATTCTGTTTTTCTGGGAGTTGATATTGGCTCGACCAGCACAAAAGCCATGTTAATGGATGACAACAAGAACGTGCTGGCCGGTTTTTATACCCGCACATCGGGGCAGCCGGTAATTGCTGTACGCAGTATTTTTGAAGCCATCCAAAACATTACCGATAAAAAGAATATTCAATTTCATATTTCAGGTGCAGGAACCACCGGTTCGGGGCGTAAATTCATCGGAAAAATAATTGGTGCAGATGTAATCCCGGATGAAATTACAGCACATGCAAGGGCGGCAGTTCAACTGGACAAGGATGTTGATACCATAATTGAAATTGGCGGACAGGATGCAAAATTTACCACGATGAGTAATGGTAGGGTAACCTTTTCGATTATGAATAACGTTTGTGCCGCCGGAACCGGAAGTTTTATTGAAGAGCAGGCAAAAAAGCTGGGAATTGGGCTTGATGAATACTCTGAAAAAGCAGAAAACACTGCTGCACCAATGGCCAGCGACCGCTGCACAGTTTTTATGGAACGCGACCTGAACCATTACATTAACGAAAACTATCATACCAACGAAATCCTTGCATCGGTACTTCATTCTGTTCGTGAAAACTACCTGGCTAAAGTTGCAATTTCAAAAAATATCGGAAAAAAAATCTTTTTTCAGGGAGCAACGGCAAAAAACCAGGCGCTCGTGGCAGCCTTCGAGCAAAAACTTGGCAAACCCATTATGGTTTCAAAATACTGCCATTTAACCGGAGCATACGGAGTTGCTCTCGAGCTTCATGATAAAAAAATTACTGAAACCAAATTCAGGGGAATTAACCTTTACAAGACCAAAATACCTGTCCGAACAGAAATTTGCGAATTCTGTTCAAACCACTGCAAATACAAAATTGCAGAAATTGGGGATGAAACCGAAGCTTATGGGTTTTTATGCGGCCGCGATTACAATTCGGATAAATTTGTGGATAACAATACATCCGGCTTTAACCTGGTAAAAGAATACAACAAACATTTCCGGTTTGGTGCACTTAACAGCAAAAAGGCATCTGTAACCGTTGGTATTCCGTCAGGACTTTATCTTTTTGACGATTTATTGTTGTGGCAACAATTTTTCGACTTGCTAAATATTAAAACCATTACCAGCGAGAAGTACAGAGGGGCGGTGAAAAGCGGTAAACGAATTTCGGGCGCTGAATTTTGTGCGCCAATGACAGCCATTCAGGGGCAGGTGAATTACCTTATTGACAAATGCGATTTTGTTTTTCTGCCTACTTACCTCGAAGATACCGCCAGCACAAGAAAAAAACGGAGGCAGTATTGTTACTACAGTCAGTTTGCACCGCCTGTTGTGACTTCGATTGAAGATATCGATGAAAATAAAATTTTAAATCCACTGCTTTTTTCGTTACAAAACGAATCGGCCATGAAAAACGAACTGTATAAATCGTTAAATAAAGCAGGACTAAATGGATTTACACTTGCAAATGTTTCTGAAGCATACAACCAGGCCAAAAAGGAGAAACAAAAAAGAGAAATAACCTGGAAAATGAAACTGAAAGAGTTGTCAGGAGCTGACGATAACCTGAAAGTTGTCTTGCTGGGCCGGCCTTACACGGTTTTATCGCCGGTGATGAACAATAATATTCCTGAGATATTTGCTCAGAAAGGTGTAAAAACTTTTTTTCAAAATATGCTCGATGTTGATGAAAATGAAGTTGACAGCATACGTGAATTATTAAACGATACTAAATGGAAATTTGCGGCAGCTATATTATCAGCAGCCGATTATATTGCACAAACCAAAGACCTGTACCCGGTTTTTATATCGTCGTTTAAATGTTCGCCCGATTCGTTTATTATCGACTATTTCAAACAAATACTTGATTTTTACAATAAACCCTACCTGATTTTACAGCTCGACGAATACGATTCGAACGTAGGGTATGAAACCCGGATAGAAGCAGCATTGCGTTCGTTCCAAAACCATTTCGAAGGTATTAGTCCGGTCATAAACGGACAGCCCCGTTTTTCGGCCAGTAACATTATTAGAAATGCTGCCGATTTAAAGGGGCAAACGGTTTTAATGCCTACTCTTGGCGACTATGCATCGAAATTGATAGAAGCCAATTTACGGCGGCATGGCATTGAAGCACATACACTTTTTGATACTGAAGACTCCATTAAACAAAGCCTGGTTTCGAATACCGGCCAATGCCTGCCGTTAAATATTATCCTGCAGGATGCATTCGATTATATCGAGGAACATAAACTCAACCCGGCCAAAACAGTAATTTGGATGATGGAATCACCTGTTTCATGTAATCTTGGGATGTTTATCAATTACATGTCGAAGCAGCTGAAAGAGCAGAAAAAAGAGTATAGCCAAATCAGGTTATATCCCGGCAGAATTACTTTTACCGACATCTCATTAAACGTTTCAATAAATTCGTATATGGCATTTCTGTTCGGAGGATACTTACGAAAAATTGAGTGTAAAATTCGTCCATACGAATTGCAAAATGGTGAAACTGATATAGTTATAAAAAATTCGCTCGAACTGTTTTACGATACTTTTAAAAACGGAACATCGAAAGAGAAAGCATTGAAGCAGGTAATTTCGTGGGCTAAAGCAATTAAAATAAAAAAAGAAAACCGTCCGAAAGTTGCCATATTCGGCGATTTATATGCACGCGATAACGATGTTTTTAATCAAAACCTAATCAGGTATATTGAAGAAAACGGAGGCGAGGCCATTACAACACCTTACAGCGATTACGTTAAAATAATATTTTTTGCATATAATAACCGAATTACCAAAGAAGGATTTTATAAAAAAGCAGCAATAAGGCGGTTATTAATTAGTTTGTCTACACAAATTGAAAACAAATACCTGAAATATTTCAACGAAATTCTGAACGAACCGGTTATTAAACCACTCAGGAAGTACGAAGATAAACTGGAACTGGCGAATCTTACGGCAGCATACAATGGAGAATCAATAGATAATGTTTTGAAGATAATTCATCTGAAAGAACAGCACCCCGAAATTGCCCTTTTTGTACAAACAAACCCGTCGTATTGCTGCCCTTCGCTGGTAACCGAGGCCATGGCTGCAAAACTGGAAAAATTGGCCGGAGTGCCCATTGTAACCATTGAGTACGACGGAACAAGTTCAGTAAAGAACGAGGTTATTATTCCGTTTCTGAAATATGCGGAGGTTTCACAGTAACGATTAGGAATTCAGAATGATTAATTATTCTCTATCAGATAATCGAGTACTGTTTCGGCAATCAGGTAATTTTTTAACCGCGACAAACCTCCGTTTGGCAACAAAATTTGTTTAAGAGCCGAAGCAGAGGTTCCGTTTTGTCTGGCCACCAGTTTAATTCGTTCCTCCACATCGCGTTCCTCCACTTCTATGCCGTCTTCATCAGCAATTTTTTTCAGAATCAGCAGAAGAGATACCCGTTCTTTTGCCGCCTGCCAGTTTTCCTGGTCAGATTTATCGGGTTTTAAGCCGGTGAGTTCCATCTCCTGTTCAACCATTTCATCGGGCAACCCGATATTGGCTTTTGCCAGCAGAAGTTGTGAAATTTCATCACGTTTCCCCTCATCATCCTCCGTTTCCGGATTCAACCCGAGGTAATCGGGCAGTTCAAACTCAGGCATTAAAATAAACTCAGCTGTAAACGAAATGGGCTGTTCTTTTTTTAGCTGAATACCGGAAATTGAAACAGGCGAACCAGCAACCAGCCCCTCGGTCTCCATTGCGGTGTCGCATAAAGTTTGTGCTGCCTGAGTTCCGGTTTCTTTTATTATCTGCCCGCCAAACCTTTGCTCAATTATTTTTTTCGGGGCCCTGCCTGCTCGGAATCCTTTTACAGGTACTTTTTCGTATTCTTCAAAAAAAGCCTCAAAAATATCACTTATGCTCTCCCAGGCGGCCTCAATCTGAAGTGTTACTTTTTGATTGCTTATTGTTTTCTCAATCTTCATTTAATTAATCTTTAATCAGGTACATCATCGGCAATCGGGTAACCAATCTTCCGGTTAATCTTTTTTATGAATGGGTGAATATGCTCGAAATATTTATACAATCCGGCACAGAGATAATTTAATCCGGGCTCGCCCTCTTCTGTACGGATAAAGCGGTTTTTTGGGCATTCGCCAGAACAGGCAAACAGGAATTTGCATTGTCTGCACTTATTTGGCAGCATCGAATCTTTGGCATATCCAAAGGCTTCCTGTTTTTTTGAGAATGCCATTTCTGTAATGTCTATTTCTTTTATGTTTCCTCTCCGGTATTCAGGATAAACATAATGGTCGCAGGCGTAAACATTACCGTCGTGCTCCATTGCCAGGCCTTTGCCGCACATGGGCGCAAAAATGCATAACGGTGATGGCTTGCCGGCCCACTGCACAACAGCACTATCGAAAAACGGTACGTTAATTACACCAACATCATTTTTATACCATTCGTCGAAAACTTTAATTAAAAACTCGCCGTACTGGTCAGGGTCAACATTCCAGTCGTGCACCACCGAATCGGGATTTCCCGGCCTGGCTGCTGAAGTGCCGATAACAGGCATATTTTCCGATTTCCAGTAATGCGGCGCTGTGGTAAAATAATCTTTGGGTTCAACTATCGGAATAAACTGCATTTGGTTACTGCCAATCACATCGCGTAAAAAGCGATAAACCTCAACCGGGTGCTCCGATGTTTTTCTGTTAACACACGAAAGCGTGGCAAACCGTACACCATGTTTTTTAAGTAACCTTACAGCATTAATCACCCTGTCGAACGAGCCTTCATTGTTGTTCCCAACGCGATAAAAATCGTGCAGCTCGCGCGGACCATCAATACTTAAACCTACCAGAAAGTTTTCTTCCTTTAAAAATCTGCACCACTCGTCGTCTATTAGAGTACCATTGGTTTGCAGGTCGTTTTCAATACGTACATAAGGTGGAGCATACTTTTTTTCGAGTTCAACTACTTTTCTGAAAAAACCGACACCAAGCAATGTTGGCTCCCCTCCCTGCCACGAAAATACAATCTCTTTATGGTTTTGACCTTCGATGTACTGTTTAATATATTCTTCCAGCGTTTCGTCTGAAATTCGCCATTTGTTATCGGTTTCCAAAAGCTCCTGTTTACTCAGGTAATAACAGTACTCACAATTTAAGTTACAAACCGGGCCAATGGGTTTTACCATCACATGCATCCTGACCACAGGCTTTCCCCTGAATTTCTTCTGGTGTTTTTGAAAAGTTATTTTATTGGAGTTGTCCACTTTTACAAGATTGGTTTAAAACAAATGTAGCAGATTAGTACTAAAAAAACCTGATTCATATTAAGAACCAGGTTTAATAAATACATATATTAAAATAAATTACTTCTTAATAACCGGTAAATCACCAAGCACCTCTGCGCGGATAGCTGCAAGGAAGAAATTTTCGATTTGATAAAACTGGGCTGCTTTTATTGAACCTGATTGTTTTTTTATTTTTTTGTAATAAGAATCAATAAGCTTTGCCAGTTTTTTATTCATGTCCTGTGACTTTTTTACAAGGATATCCATTCTGTCGTCGCTATAATTAACATAGTTGCCAGCGTATTCTTTCAGAATTGTAATACGTTCTTGCCCGAGCTTTTTTCGCACATCTTCATATTCTTCATAAAGGGACCAGAATGCATCGTTTTCATTCAGCTCAACAAATTCGGCCACCATTGCTTTTTTACCCATTCCAAACAAGGACTGGTAATACTCCATTTCTTCTTTGTCCGATTGTGCAAAAAGCAGTGTAGATACTAGCAATAATACTGTTACAGATAATAATTTTTTCATTTTTATAAGATTTAAATTAACATTAATAATTCTTTGTTCTTAATTATTATTCCAGTTAAACAAAATTAGTTTGAAATAGTTTGTTTTTTGTTTGTATAAGTTGTTTTATTAATCACTTTGGCTAATTTACAGCAATTGACAGTTCAAATCCTAATTTTTTAACTGTTTTTTATGATTATTAAAATGTATAACCAACTGTTATACCATACCTGAACGAGGATGTAAAGAAATTGGTCTTTGCACTATTAAGCTTAAAACGAAAATCGCTGTTGATAAAATCGAATAAACTATAATCCTGAAGGACTTCATTTAAATCATCGTAAAAGTCGTTTGGCAAAACCAGCCTGTTTTCAATGGCATACATATGAAAAGCCTCTCCGGGGCCGGCAAAAATGAAATCAATATTAAAGTTTTCTGATAAGGCCAGCTTATAACCAACCATTAATCCAACAGTAATTATATTCATCTTTATATCCATGTCGATTCCATAATGCTGATGTTGGTCGCTGATGTATGTTCCGTAAAGGTTCGACCCGTAATGAGAATACCTTAAATATCCGCCAAAATAGAATCCGTCCATATCGTATCGGCGGGTTTTTTCCAGATAATACCTTACATCAGGCACAATTTTAAGTCCGGAATACTGTAAGCCGCTCAATTGAAGTTTCTCGTTATCAATTGGCTTAAAGCTTACCATTCCAAGCTTGCTTTTAAAACTTGCCCCAAGTCCAACGGTCATATTCTCGCTTGTTTTCCTCTCGTACCTGAATTGAAGGCTACCGTCCAGCATATCACTCAAAACCAGACTAATTTCATTATTCCGTGGAATTGTATCAGCCGCCTGATTCTGTGGAGCAACAGTTTCCTGTGCATTTATATTTTTAACGATTATGAAAATTAAAATGGAAATAAAGAAGTGCCTCATTCTTTAATCTTTTGATTTTGCTTTATCCTTGTCTTTGCCTTCACCAAAATTAATTGTTGCACCAAAATAAATACTGATTGAATTTAACAGCACGTTCATATTTTGTTGCCTGACTCCCTGAAGAGCAGTGTAGTTTTCAGGGTTATACTCAACCGGATCGGATAAATTAATAAACTGTCGCTGGTCTTTCTCGTAGCCAAAGGTGTATTGCAATCCTGCCATTAAATCCTGGCCCAAAACGTTTATTGTCAATCCACCATTCAGGTGATACTTATCGATATTAAAGCCCTTCATTACCCTTCTTTCCAGCAGTGGTTTATAATCGAATCCTTTACGGTAATTAAAGTCGGTTCTGAAACCTCCCAGCATCATCAGGTTTTCTTTAACTATCCAACGGTAACCAATTGCAGCATTTAAAACCGGCTTTGCGCCCCAGACAAAGGTCAGCCAGTCGTTATAAATCAACTTTTCCGTAGTGGTTCCCGACACCATTTTGCTGTTCTCTTTTGCTTCAACCATTTTATACGGATCGACTGCCGCAAAATACTCGAAAGTAGAATAAAATACCTTGGTTTTATTTTTATTCCACCATGTTATGCCTGCTGCTATCGACAATGGATTTTTGTAACCTGCCATCATGTTTTTATCTTCAGCAAAATCAGACACCAGATAGTTGGGAACAGCCTGGCCGGTTTGCGGATTGGAGATATCACTCTGGCTTTTTCTTCGTAACACACTTTTTCCATCGGCATAAACTCCAACAGAAGGGGTAGATAAGTTCAATCCAAAACTTAAATGCTCTTTTTTATATAATACACCCAACTTCCATAACAACCGGTAATTGTTAAACTTTAAAAATTCCTGTTCTTTAAATTTGGCTGTAAAATAAGATTCTCCTTGTTCTCCTGAAAAAAATTGTGGTGGTCCGGCCTCAATATCAACCAGATAAGAATAATTTAGCGTCCGGATAGAAAGAAACATACTTCCTCCCACAAATAAATCGGGGCTTATTTTGTACGAACCACCTACTCCCAGCCAATCGTCGCGGTATTTGTTATAATACCTGTAAAAGGCATTGTACCTTTCATCTCCGGCCGATTGAGGCAAAATGTCAATTAATTTATCAACACTGTTTACATCTTCCGATTTATAGTTTTCATTATTCAAGAATGCGAACTCAAGCCTGAGGTTTGGATTATTCTTTGGTTTCGACATGTACGAAATAAACCTCGGAACAATTATCAGTCTGCTTTTATAAAAATCAATATCGTTACCCCAGGCATTCGATGCTTTCAGAAAATCGAACGAAAAAAGGCTGGCATTTAACGATAATTTCGATTCTTCAATTTCAGATATGCTGGCCGGATTATAAAAAATAGCTGCAGGGCCTGCACCTCCTCCAACGACAGCTCCTGACAGTAACGACGACTCTTCGTTAAAATTACGGGTCCAGTGGTTGCTCGACTGGGCATAAAGTTTGGTTAAATTTAACTGCACAAAAGCAACGGTAAAACAGAAAAAAATTAAATAAAAGGCCCTATTATTTCGGAAGCTCTTCATTTTATCGCTATCAGGCTTAAATTTTTAAACACCCGTAAGGTAAGCTTTTTAGCTATTTATATCAACCAATTTGAAAGTGAAGATATTAAGACACTGTTTAAGTGTGAATTGTTTATATAATCCGGAAGCGCCTTTATTTACGAAGAAAGGGCAGTTCAACAACTGCCCTTTTACTAATGTTAACCCCCAAACACACATCGTGCGGAACGCACGATGGTACAAATGAACAAAATTCTATTTAATTATCAAAAAATTTTAATAAGTTTAATTTAAAAACCATTTGGAATTTAGGTAAATTGCTGAAATTCAGACATCTAACAATGGACATAAAAAACTTGTTTTACAACATATTCAATAACCCGGGAAAGCAATTATGTCCATCAATTCCTCATGCTTTATAAATATTATTACTGCCAAACCATTTCGTACCTAAAACATATATTTATAATCATTTGTTCTAAACCGTTAATTAACAGCCAGTTTAATAAAATATTAATTTATAATTCTGACATAAAACCTGATAAGTTTTATTTATTTTTGGGTAAATCAACTAAATATAATTATGAAGCGTAAAATATTCTTTCTACTAATTTTATCAGTTGTTTTATTAGCTGGATGTGTAAAACAAACCAATTGGAACCAGTATTTGGGCCCGAACAGAAACAATACCATTTCGGCAAATGATATATTAACCGAATGGCCCGATGGTGGCCCAGCCAAATTATGGGAAAAAGAGCTGGGACCGGGCTATGGCGGGGCAAGTATTTTCGGTAATGAAGTATATATTCTTGACCGGGTGAAGGGTGAATCGGACGTAGTGCGATGTTTAGACTTACTTACCGGCAAAGAAAAATGGAATTATACATACGAAGCTAAAGGCGAAATACCATACCCTGGTTCGCGCACTGTTCCTTATGTTGACAAAAATTATATCTGGAGCGTTGGGCCTCATGGCCATTTTCACTGTTTCGACAAAAAAACGCAACAACCTGTTTGGTCGCATAACCTGATGGAAGAATTCGATGCAAAACTTCCGAACTGGGGATTTTCGCAGTCGCCAATTATTTATAACGAGTTAGTAATTGTTGCCCCTCAGGGTGCAAAGGCCGGAGTAACAGCATTCAACAAAACAACCGGTGAATTGATTTGGAAAAGCAGGCCGCTTAAAGGACATAATTTTCATGTATCGCCAGTTATCGCCAACTTTGGTGGTACCAACCAGGTAATCATGTTAAGTCCGTACGACAGGAAGGACTCAACAAAAACACATGAGGTAGCAGCTTTTGATGTAAAAACCGGACAGGAACTCTGGGTTTACTCCGGACTAAAATCGTTTGGAATTATTGCACCGCCAACTGTTGTCGATGATAAAAGACTGTTTATTACCGATTGTTCGTACAATGGCGGCTACAAACCGGTCTCTATAATGATTGAGGTTACAAAAAACAACGATGTTTTTGAAGTGAAAGAGCTGTTCCTCACCGAAGAGGCAGGCTGCAAAATGCACCCGGGAATTGTTGTTGACAACCATATTTACCTGAACAACAATGGTAAACCAAACGAAATGGTATGTCTGACTATGGACGGGGCAAGGGCATGGGCAAAAGAATCGGCGCCAGGATTTGAGCTGGGATCGCTGATAAAAGTTGGCGATTTGCTTATTAACCAAAACGGAAAAAACGGCGATATTCATCTGATAGAACCCTCGCCCGATGGTTACAAAGAACTGGGCAAAGCATCGTTTTTCGATTCAAAAAAATCGATGGCCTGGGCACCAATGGCATTCAGCAACGGGAAACTGCTGGTTCGCGATATGGAAAAAATGGTTTGTGTTGAGTTGAAATAAAAAATCCACCCTACAAAACAACTGAGTGGATTTTATTAAAGTAGTCCCGACGGGAATCGAACCCATATCTACAGTTTAGGAAACTGCTATTCTATCCGTTGAACTACGGGACCATTCTTTTCGGCTGCAAAAATATACAAAAACCATATTCCGTACAAATCAAATAAAAAACTCTCAAAAAATAAAAACTACATGGAGTAAAAAAAATCCTTAATATATTATCAATCCTTTTTTGTGAAACTCTTCCATTCTTTTCAACGTAACTAAATAGTCAGATAATAAAAAATCAATATTATACAGTAACTTGTTAAAGAATTTAAACCATAAAAAACTAAACCATGAAAAAGAAAAACATTAATCGTCGGAATTTTATTGGAACGAGTATGGCAGCTGCAGCAACAGTTGCAGCAGGAAATTCGTTTGCTGCCAATGAAACATTCAAACCAATTCCTGTAAAAAAGAAAGACGACAATCCGTTTAATCCGGTAACATACAGTGCCATGCCAACCCGTTCGTTTGGTAAAACCGGATTTAAAGTAGGAGTTTTAAGCCTTGGAGGACAGGCAACCCTCGAAATTAAAGGCAGGGAGAAAGAATCGGAAAAAATAATTAACCGTGCCATCGACCTGGGTGTTAATTACATCGATACTGCAGCATCGTATGGCAAGGGAGTAAGCCAGATAAATATTGGCCGTGTTATGAAAACGCGCCGCAATGAGGTATGGCTTTCAACAAAAACACACGACAGAACTTACGACGGCTCAATGCGTTTGCTCGAAGAAAGTTTGACAAATCTGCAAACCGACCATTTAGACACCTGGCAACTCCATAATGTAAAAACCCAGGACCAGGTAGATAAGATATTTGCTACAGACGGTGCAATGAAAGCCATGGAAAAAGCCAAATCTGAAGGAATGGTACGTAAAATTGGTATAACCGGACATTACGAGCCACTGGTAATGCTCGAAGCGATTAAACGATATCAGTTCGATTCTATTTTATTGGCTGTAAATGCTGCCGATGTACATTATTTAAGCTTTAAAAACTACTTACTCCCTGAAGCCCAACGGCAAGGTATTGCAATTATAGGAATGAAAATAGCTACACGGGGCCGTATGCTTTCCTGCTGGACTCCACCGCCGCTTGAGGAACAAAAAGATGCCCGAAACCGAACTCCATTGTCCGGAACTATTTCGATTAAAGAAGCTTTAAACTACAACATGAGCCTGCCTGTCAGTACTTCAATAATTGGCGTAGACAGTATAGAACAAATTGAGGAGAACATTAAAATTGCTTCCGAATTTTCGCCCTTAAGCCTGGCGCAAATGGAAGAAATAGAATTTAAAACACTCCCCATTGTTCGTCAAGGTTTATACTTTCGTCGCTGGGATGTAGGTGCTTAACCGAAGGTAAATTGTTATTATTAAGTCCCAAAATTTGATGTATCCGGTTTTCATTGGAATGATTATCTTTGCACCTCAATAAAAAAGCGGATAATGTTAGACAAAATCAAAGCATTACAGGAAGAGATTGAAAAGATAGTTGCATCGAGCAAAGAGGAAGTCGATGAGCTACGCATAAAATATATCAGCAAAAAAGGAAGTATTAACCAGTTGTTTGCCGACTTTAAAAATGTTCCGCCGGAGCAGAAAAAAGAGGTTGGCCAGGCAATTAATATCCTGAAAAACTTTGCACTCGATAAGATTAACTCGTTAAAAGAGGATTTCGAAGCCGGAGGTAATGAAGATTCAGGTTTGGATTTAACCATGCCTGGTGAACCCATGAAGCTGGGCACCCGTCATCCGCTTGCGCTGGTTAAAAACGAAATCATTAATATTTTCGGACGCCTTGGATTTACCGTTGCCGAAGGCCCGGAAATTGAAGATGACTGGCATGTATTTTCTGCCCTGAATTTTCCGCCGGAACACCCGGCACGAGATATGCAGGATACTTTCTTTATCGAAAAAGACCCGGATGTACTGCTGCGTACCCATACATCGAGTGTACAAATTCGGGTAATGGAACATACCGAGCCGCCTATCCGCGCTATTTTCCCAGGAAGGGTTTTCCGTAACGAGGCAATATCTGCACGGTCGCACTGCATATTCCACCAGGTTGAAGGTTTGTATGTTGACGAAAATGTATCGTTTGCCGACCTGAAACAAACGCTGCTGCACTTTGCAAAAGAGCTGTTTGGCGAAGACACAAAAATAAGGCTGCGCCCGTCGTACTTCCCGTTTACCGAGCCAAGTGCCGAAATGGATGTAAGCTGCTCTATTTGCGGTGGCGAAGGGTGTAACGTGTGTAAATACACCGGATGGCTTGAAATTCTGGGTTGCGGAATGGTCGACCCCAATGTACTGGAGTCGTGCAACATCGACAGCCGGAAATATACCGGTTTTGCTTTCGGAATGGGAATAGAGCGTATTACCATGCTGCGATACGGAATTAAAGATATCCGCCATTTCTTCGAAAACGATGTGCGGTTCCTGAAGCAGTTCGAATCGGCGATATAAGCACCAGCAAATTATTATAACCACTCCCAAAAAAAAATTAATTATTGTTAAACAATATTTTATTTCAGTATCAGTTTATTGAGTATTGCTGACCACACTCATTTTGTTTAACGTAAAAGTAAAGTTTATGAGAAAATCTAAAATGTTAATCCTGGTTTTGGTAATGTTAATTAGTTTAACCGGCCGTGGTCAGAATTTTGGGATTAAAGCAGGTACTAACTTTTCGCGGTTAAGTTCAAACATTGGAGAACAGTTTAGTCTCCATACGGGATTTCTTGCCGGGCCGGTGGTTGAGGTTGGTATTACTGAAAAATTGTTTGTCAATTCAGGGATTTTGTATACCCAAAAAGGAGATAGAATGTCTCAGGATGATGCCATGCTCCCATCAGGAGAAGTAATTACTATCCCGGCAAGGGTAACAAAGATTAATTATCTTGAAATGCCCCTGAACCTGGCATACAAGATTAACCTGAAACCGGTGAAATTATTCTTTCAGGCCGGGCCTTATGTTGCTTATGCCCTTAGTGGCAAACTAAATAACGGCGGAACAGTAGAAGATATAAACTTTGGAAATGATAATGGTGAATCGAACCGGTTCGATGTTGGACTGCAGCTTGGAACCGGCGTTGAAATCAATCGGTTTATACTTGGGTTAAACTTCGATGCAGGATTCAGAAATGTAAAAAATGACCCTTACGAGGGCTCCACATCAAAAACACAAACCGGGTCGTTTTCGCTGGCTTATATGTTTGGCGAAAACCGTTAAAAACAGGTGCCTTTAGCCATGAATTTTATGCCTGATTTTACAATTAGTTGGTTAACACCAATTTAACAAACCGGGGAATAATTTGGTCAGGCAAATAAAGTTGCCGTACCTTTGCAGCAGACTTTTTGGTCTTGTATTAATTAAATAATAGAAAATGGAAACACAGACGAATCAGAATCAGATTGTTATTCAGACAAATTCTGAGAATGAAAAACAGATGTTGCCAACAACACTAATTCTTAGCTTGGCAGCAGGTGCAATTGCCGGAATGGCGATTATTTTCGCCCTCTTTTGGGGAATCGAAAAGTTAATAGGAATGTAATTATTGAACTATATTTTAAAAACGAAGGCCGCATTTGCGGCCTTTTTTTATGCAACTCCCTGAATACAATCGTCATTCCCGGATAGGCAGGAATCTGTTATTAAATTGTACCAAATCCCACATTATTACTATCTTTTAAGTCCCAACGGGACATAATGTAAAAACACAGGGTGTAGCCCTGTGTAAAAATCATTAATATAACGAAGGGCTGTAAGCCCGAAACATAAATAATTAAAACTATGCCTCAATCCTTAGCTAAAGTTTACGTTCACATTGTTTTCTCCACAAAACATGGTCAAGCAATTATTTCAAACGAAATTCGAAAAGAGTTGCATTCATACATGGTTGGTACCATTTCAAAACTAGGCAGCTACACAAACGAAATATATGCAAATCCTAACCATATTCACATTTTATGTAATTTAACCCGAACTGTTACTATTGCCGAATTTATCTCTAAAATAAAAACCTCTTCTTCTAAATGGATGAAATCCAAAGGGGTAAAAAACTTTTCGTGGCAAGATGGTTATGGAATTTTCTCAGTCAGTGCCTCAAAAGTTGGAATCATTGAGAAATACATATTAAAT
Source organism: Bacteroidota bacterium (assembly GCA_039714235.1). Classification (GTDB taxonomy): domain Bacteria; phylum Bacteroidota; class Bacteroidia; order Bacteroidales; family Prolixibacteraceae; genus Draconibacterium. The sequence goes on from JBDLJS010000047.1 coordinate 26,491, forward strand.
CAGCAAGAGCATCATAAAATCATAACCTACAAAGATGAATTGCGAAAGTTTTTTAAGGAATATGGAATTGAATTTGATGAGCGGTATGTTTGGGATTAATACCTGTCGGGGCGATGCCCCTTCCCTTCTTTTCTACACATTCACAGGACTCGCGTCCTGTGCTGTTACATTCCGGAGCTATCGCCCCTATTTTTATTAATTCAATATTTAATACTGGTGACCGACTGTCAAACATCCAAAATCTAACCTCCAAGTATCCCCTCTATCAACCCCAGTTCCTCATCGGTAAAGGCCAGGTTGTTCAGGGTTGCTACATTGTCTTCAATTTGTTTTACCGAGCTGGCGCCAATAAGTACGGAGGTAATGCGTTTGTCGCGGAGTACCCATGCCAGGGCCATTTGTGCCAGCGACTGACCACGTTGCTGTACCATTTCGTTTAGCTTCTGTACCTTTTTTAATGCAGGTTCCACGGCTTCAGCTTTCAGAAATCCCCACGATTTTGCTGCCCGCGAACCTTTGGGAATGCCGTTAAGATATTTATCGGTAAGCAGTCCCTGTGCCAGCGGCGAAAACGGAATACAACCTATCCCCTCCTCTTCGAGCACATCCAGCAGGCCGTCTTCCACCCACCGTTCGAACATCGAGTATTTTGGCTGATGGATGAGGCAGGGTGTTCCCAGCTCGCGTAATATCTGTGCAGCCTCTTTAGCCATGTCGGCAGGATAATTAGAGATGCCTGCATACAGTGCCCTTCCCGATCGCACAGCCTGGTCGAGTGCCATCATGGTCTCTTCCAGCGGAGTGTCGGGGTCGGGACGGTGCGAGTAGAAAATATCCACATATTCCAGACCCATACGTTTCAGGCTTTGGTCGAGGCTGGCAAGCAGATATTTACGGCTTCCCCACTCGCCGTACGGGCCGGGCCACATCAGGTAGCCGGCTTTGGTAGAGATAATAAGCTCGTCGCGGTAACCGCCGAAATCCTGTTTCATGATTTTGCCGAAGTTCTCTTCGGCCGACCCCGGGGGCGGGCCATAGTTGTTGGCCAGGTCGAAATGGGTGATGCCCAGGTCGAAAGCACGGTGCATCATCTGCCGACCGTTTTCAAGGGTGTCGACCCCGCCAAAGTTGTGCCACAGCCCCAGCGAAACAGCAGGCAGCCTGAGCCCCCACTTTCCGCAGCGGTTATATTTCATGTTGTCGTATCTCGATTGTTGTGGTGAATATTTCATGATAATAAGCTTTTTAATAAGGATAATAAAGATAATGAAAATTAACCACCTCGTCCCGACAAAAAAGTCTGGACACACCTCCTTTTTACCCCTCTGCCTTCCACCCATAAGCCTTACGCCGGCATCTCCCCTAAATTAGGGGAGAAAAAGCGGTATTTTTATTATTTGAGTGGAAATTATTTTGTTACCTGTTGAAGTTGTTTAAAGTAAATGGGGAATTTTGAGAGTGACATAATTGAAACTCCTCGCAGCAAGCTGACGAGGTATCTCAATGGAATCCTTATTTTTCAATGCGCATCAAGATGCGGGGAATAAAACCCATGAGATCCCTCGACTACCGCTCGGGATCAGTTCGGCTATATGATTTCGAAAACCAAAATCATAGTCTCACTGATTTAATTTATATGCTGTACAATATGTGACATTAATCATGTTTGTGATAAATTGTTACTAATTTCAGCCAAAATCAATAAAACTTTAACTATAAACCGATAAAATGTTGCAATTTATTAAAAACAATGATGCTCTGGGTGCAGTAAACCGGGGTGTCCCATGTGAATCTGGATTATGTACCCTATGCGACTCAGCCTGTAAAGGCAAGTGTGAAACCTGGCTTTCGTGTCTCGAAGGACGTAAAATGCTTTACCCGCGACGGTACAGCCACTCCACTTCAGGAGCCAGTCATGTTACATCAGTAGGTATTGGATACCATGCTTTACGCATACAAGGTTATGCATATGGTTCTAAAGGTATGCCAAACAATCTTTCCGACGATCCGGACGATTGTATTTTCACCAATGTAAATATTGAAACTGAATTTGGTGGCGAAATAAAAACCAAATGCCGTGTACCTATAATGACAGGGGCACTGGGTTCGACATTTATTGCTGCCAAATACTGGCCATCTTTTGCTGTTGGAGCGGCGCTGGCAGGTTTCCCTATTGTTGTTGGCGAAAACGTGGTTGGTGTCGATAAAAAATCAATATTAAGTAATGGCAGCATAAAAGAAGCCCCGGAACTGGAACGGCGTATTGAATATTTTATGCGCTATTACGATGGCTACGGAGCAATTATTATTCAAATGAATGTGGAAGATACCCGCAATGGCGTAGCAGAATACCTTATTGACAAATACGGTAACGACATTATAATTGAATTGAAATGGGGCCAGGGAGCCAAAGATATTGGTGGCGAAATCCAGGTAAAGAGCCTTGAATATGCTCAATTCTTAAAAGACCGCGGTTATATTGTCGATCCCGATCCTTATAACCCGGTGGTGATTAAAGGCTACGAAAACCGCGCTGTAACTTCTTTTGCACGGCATAGCCGGTTGGGAGCTACCAATAAACATACTACCGATGCCGTGCGCGAAGATTTTATGAATAGTGTGGCCTATTTGCGTAAACTGGGTTTCAAACGAATTTCGTTAAAAACAGGTGCCTATGGTATGGAAAACCTGGCAATGGCTATCAGGTATTCGGCCGATGCAGAGCTCGATTTACTAACCATCGACGGAGCCGGTGGCGGAACCGGAATGAGCCCGTGGAACATGATGCAACACTGGGGAATTCCTTCACTTCCGTTACATGCCAAAGCCTATGAATATTGCAAAATACTTGAAAAACAGGGAATAAAAGTACCTGATATTTCGTTTGCGGGTGGATTTGCCCGCGAAGACCACTTGTTTAAAGCACTCTCCATTGGTGCCCCATACTCAAAACTGGTATGTCTGGGCCGCGCACCTATGATTGCCGGATTTTTAGGAAGCAACATTGAAGGCACGTTTTTCCCTGAAAGAAAAGCAGAATTGAGCGGACACTGGGAAACTCTTCCATCTTCAGTAACCGAATACGGAAAATACCCTGAGGAGATTTTTGCCGAATGGGAAACCGTTAAAAACAAAGTTGGTAAAGACGAAATGAAAAATATTCCTTTCGGTGCCGTTGCAATGGTAGGTTATGCCGATAAACTGGCAGGAGGGCTGCAACAGTTTATGGCCGGGGCACGAAAATTTAACCTGGGCGAACTCAGTCGCGACGATTTAATTACTGCGAACCGAGAAACAGAAGAAATAACCAATATACCGTTTATGACCGATGCCCTCGATGAAAAGGCAAAAGCAATTTTGAAAAGTTAACCAACTATAGTTTTAAGTAAACAGCTGAAGAAATGGCATCCTGTAGCGGGTGTCATTTTTTTTGATTGCCGGCCAGCCATATTCCGCAAAAAATTTAGCAGCATTCCATGCTACCCCGTTTTTTATTTTAAAAGGTATGAGAACCACCGCTGGTGCGAATTTGTAATTCGTACTTCAGCCTTTGACTGAAAAAATTTTCAATTCTGATGAATTGCACACCGATTACAAATCGGCGCGAACAGGGGAAAACTTGTGTTGGTCTCAGCCACCCCTCCTTGAAAAAAAAGGAGGGGAAATTTCGTAGTCTGAATATTATTTAAGATTAGAAAGTCAATTTTGAAAAAAGAAAAATTCTCCTCCTCAGCGAGGAGGAGTACTCACGGCTTGCCGGGAGGGAGGTGGTGGTATTACTTCCCTGAAATACCCAATTTCTCCCCAAACCCCAGAATATCCTCAATTATCACCTCCGGATATTCAAATACCCATCTGTTTTCGTACCTGAGAACAGTAATCCCGTATTCAGCCAGCTCATCATCCCGTTCTGTATCCCGGGCAATACTGTTTAAATCTGCATGGGGCTCTCCATCCAGGTCTATCGAAAGGTTTAATGTAGGACAGTAAAAATCAACTACAAAGTTACCTATTGAGTGTTGCCGTCTGAACTTGTACCCACCAGCCTGTTTATTTTTTAGCATACTCCAAAGGGTAGCTTCGGCCGATGTGGAGTTGTTTCGAAGTTGTTTTCCAATAGATTTTAAATACTTGCGGTTGTGGAGTTTCATTTTTTGTTTTAAAAGTAGGTGGTTTGGTCGAAAATTCAAAAATGGCAGGATGTTAATTTTAACCACCTCCCATCCGCCATTTGGCGGACGTACTCCTCCTCGCTGAGGAGGAGAAATTTTCGTGGTACATGTAATATTATAATGCTCAAAAACTTTTTTTACATTAAAATCGAATTGGAAAAAGAATTTCTCCTCCTTGCAGGAGGAGTACTACCGACTTGTCGGGAGGGAGGTGGTAAAACCATCAAACTCAACCCTGATGTCAGGGTGGTTAATTTTCCAAATATTTTTTCATGTTATATAACAAATTGACTTTTATCCCTGTTTTTCATAATTTGCAGTTA
>JBDLJS010000048.1:0-30630 GCA_039714235.1 Bacteroidota bacterium
ATGGCCGGCGAAAACCTTGATTACACCGATATGGATGTAATTAAACCAACAGATTTGAAATAGTTTTTTTATTTCATTAATCAATAATCATTAATAAATAAATAATTGAAATGATACAGGAATTATTTGATTTAACCGGTAAAGTTGCTCTGATTACAGGAGGCACCCATGGTATTGGAATGGCAATTGGAAAAGTGCTGGGTCAGGCAGGTGCAAAGATTTGTGTGAACGACGTTTCAGATGAAAAACTGGAAAGTTGTAAATCAGAATATGCTGAAGCGGGCATTGATGTATATCCGTTAAAATTTGATGTTACCGATGAAGCCGATGTGGATCGCGGAATTTCTAAAATAGAAGAAGAGGTTGGCACCATTGATATCCTTGTAAATAACGCAGGAATTATTAAACGGATTCCAATACTCGATATGGCAATCTCTGATTATAAACTGGTATTGGATATTGACCTGGTAGGTCCGCTAATTGTAGCAAAACGTGTTGCTCCTAAAATGATAGAAAAGCGGGCTGGTAAAATTATAAATATGTGCTCCATGATGAGTGTTTACGGACGTAATTCAGTTTCTGCATATGCATCGGCAAAAGGCGGATTAAAATTACTGACTGCAAACATGACCTGCGAGTGGGCAAAATATAACCTGCAGATAAATGGTATTGGCCCGGGTTATATTGCTACGTCTCAGACTGCTGCAATTCGCGAAGGAGGGCACCCATTTAACGACTTGATTATGACCCGTACTCCGGCAGGCCGTTGGGGTGAACCCGAAGATGTAGGTAATGCTGCACTTTTCCTCGCATCGAAAGCCAGCGACTTTGTAAATGGCCACGTTCTTTATGTTGATGGCGGTATATTAGCCAATTTTGGTTATGTAGAGGGTGAAAACGATATTGATTAATTATGAAACGACTATGAAACTTTTCATTCTAAAAATACAAAAACAAGAATGAAAAAATTCTATGGGAGAACGACGGATGGAGCGGTTCCATCTGTCAAATTTGAATTTGTAACTTATTAGAAAATTAAAATTTACACAGATGAAACTTCAACTACGGTTTATTTTAGCTATCCCGGTTTTTCTTTTTTCATGCGAAAAAGAAGTTGAGTTATCATTTCAGAATCCAATAGACAAGGAGAGAATAGATGAAGTAATTATTCTCACCCGGGCAGATTTGGAGAAAAAAATAGAATTAACCGAAGGAACGTTTCCTGTTTTTGAGGTTGAAGAAGATAAGTTAGTTCCCGGTCAGATTGATGACCTTGACGGCGACGGAAAATGGGATGAGGTTGTTCTGGTTCTTGATTTTGCTGCCGGCGAAAAACTGGAAGTCGAAGCAGAATTAGTCCCGGAAGATGAATACCCTGAGTTTGAAAAACGGACCAATCTGCGTTTAGGTATTAAACAGGAAGATGGTTCGTACAAAGAGGAGGATATATATCGCGCGTTGCCATGCAACGATGGTTTTAAGATAATAGCGCAGGCAGAAAGCGTTAATTGGGAAAATGATAAGATAGGATTCCGTGTTTATTTTGATTGCAGAAACGTAAAAGACCTTTTTGGAAAACGGATGCCTAAAATGATTATCGATAAAATACATACTTCGGAAATGGGTAGTTACCACGATTTAGCTGACTGGGGAATGGACGTCCTGCATTGTGGAAGTTCACTGGGATCAGGAGGTCTGGCTTTACTGAAAAATGACTCATTATTCCGCCTGGGATCAACAGATGTGTATGAATATCAAAAGATTGTTGAAGGCCCGGTACGTTCAGTTTTTGAACTTCGATACGCTGGTTGGAATGTAGATGGTGAAATAATGGAAGCTGTCGAAAGAATATCGATTTATCCTGGAAAATACTGGTTCGAATCGGATGTAACGGTAAAAGGTTGTTCGTCTGGTGACCAGATAGTTACCGGAATCGTTACCAGTCATTTGAAGCGCGATCCTTTTGAATTTAAAACCGGCGACTTTCATTGTATCGGAACTCACGATATTCAATCGTTAAATAACGATGAGTTGGGTATGGCGGTTTTGGTTCCTGATGCAGCAGCGGGAAAAATAGGAAGGACTTCAAACACTAATTATTTCCAGTTAGGATTTAAGACTGTTCCTGAAAAAGGTTTCAGCAATATAATTTCAGAAACTTATTACATTGGGCAAAAGTGCCAGAGCAATAAACCGGCAAAACACTATTTCTTCTCGGTTTGGGGGCTTGATAAAGACCAGTGGAAAACCGAAGAGGGATTCAGAAAGTATATTGAAGAAGAAGCTGAAAAATTGTCTAAACCGATAGAAGCTTTATAAATTAGTTAGTAGTCGAAAAGATGAGAGTGGGTCACAAAAGATCGTTAATCGTCATTCTGAACTTGTTTCAGAATCTTCTACTTATTGATAGAGACCATGAAATTAATTCAGGGTGACGTTCAAAAGTAATTAATGAATTTTTGGGACACCCTCTTTTTGTTTTATGGAATTCTATTTTCTTTATTCGTTTGAAAAATCCAGTATTCCACCGTTCTGAATGTCACTGTGCGAGATAGATGTTGAAATGGTCTTCCCGTTTAATTCAACTTTATTAAACGAAGTTTTTAATCCATCAGGATTGGCCTGCAATATAAACTTCCTACCCGGATAATAATCTTTATCCAGATTTAGAGTAACATTTTCGAATATTGGTGAAGAGAGTTGATATTCGCTGCTTCCGGGGCATACCGGATAAAATCCCATTGCACTAAAAACATACCAGGCTGAAAGTTGTCCGGCATTATCTTTTCCTGGTAATCCTCCAGTTCCAGTATTGTATTCGTTCCTGATGAGTTTCTTTGTTGCTTGTTGTGTTTTGTCCCACTCGCCGGTGTAGTTGTACAGGTAAGGAATATGTTGACAGATTACATTGCTGTGTTGGTAACCAGAGTCGATCATTTTATCCAGTTTTTCTGAGAAAATATTGTTTTCACCCATTAGCCCGATTAAACCTGGAATATCGTGCGGTACATAAAAAGAGTATTGCCTGGCTGTATTTTCGGAGAAAAATGACTGTTTGAAATCCGGGGTGAAATCTTCGAAAAAAGTACCATCGGCGTAACAACCATTCATCCAACCCTGCGAATCGTCGAAAACATTGGTGTAATTTAACGAACGGGAAATAAGATTGTCATGATACCCGGTTTTGCCAAGTTTGTCTGCAACCTGTGCAACACACCAATCGTTGTATGCATATTCCAGCGTTCCTGAAACCTGCCCCTTTGTTTTAGTAGCATCTTCCGGTTCTTCTTCCAGCGGAATATATCCAAACCTGATATAGGGTTCCAGTACCCACCTGCCTTTTCCTTCAAAATATTCTGCCTGATTCGGAGTTTCCATGGCATTCTTTATCAGAAACTCGAATGCTTCCTCATAATTAAATTCAAAACCTTTCATTACAGCGTCGGCAATAATTGCAACACCATGGTCGCCGGTAGTAGCAGAGGTATAATTATTCCACATTGGGGAAACGGGTAACCATCCTCCTTCTTTTGCCATTGAAACCAGCGATTTTACCATATCGTTGTATTGTTTCGGTGCAATCAGGCTAACCAGCGGCATCTGTGCACGATAGATATCACGGTTCATAAAATCACCATAAAAATCAAAATTCTGCGTGTTGTTTATTTGAGATTGTTGTGCAAATGACGGATAATCACCGTTTACATCGCTGAACAACCGTGGATGAAGTAGTGCATGATACAGTGCAGTGTAAAAAATGGTCAGTTCTTCCTGATCTTCTGTTTCCACCTCAATTTTCCCGAGAAGATCATTCCATTCATTCTCGAGTTCCAGTTTCACAGACCTAAAATTCCAATCACAAATTTCTGTTTCAAGGTTTTTTCGTGCATTCTCTAAACTGGTAAAGGATGTCCCTACTTTCATTAAAATAGATTCACTGTTCTCTGGTTTGAAAGAAACATAAGCACCCATTTCTCTTTCATTTTTCCTTTGCGTGCTGCCATGCTCGATATCAAAGTTGCCGTATGTTCCGTATTTTACGATTTTGTGCTTAAATTTGGCTACAAAATATCCTGATATTCCGGCCGGTTCTCCTTCTTTGCTAAAAATTCTTTCAACAGGATTGTAACCATAGACTTCTTGTTTTTCGAGATCGATTTTTATAAATCCTTTGTCCACGTCATTATTTACGTTTAGCATAATGGCTGGATCTTCGGGATTCATCCAGGTAAAACGAAAGAATCCACATCGTTTTGTTCCAGTCACTTCAGCAATTAACTGTTGATTGGGGAATCCTGCGGAAAGATAGGCAGGGGTATTATCGTCATAATTAATCAATGAAAGCGATTGTCTCCTATCGGGCAGGAACTTGAATTCGTCGGAAAGTTTTGTAGGTAGAAACGAGAATGATCCATAATCCTGAGTGCATGAACCATTAAGCCAGTGTGAAGCCCGAAATCCCTGGGTGTAAACGGAACCATAATAAAATGGCGACATACATTTATTCTCTGAAATATGGAGTTGGGGAACCCACTGAGTCATGCCAAATGGAGCAGATACACCAATAATGGTCTGACCACGTAATTTTCCCTTATTCGGTGTATTATTTGCTGATTCTGATGTTGAGGGGCCTGTTCCGATTAACTGGTCTACATATTGAAGGTAGTTTTTAGTTTCTTTTTGATTGCAAGAAATAAAGATTGTAAACAGGAAGAGATAAATAATCGAATTTCGTAATGTTCTCATAGGTTTATGCTTGATTTTGGAGGCCTAAAATTATAAAAATAATTAGTACTATCCGGGTAATTAGCAACAGATTCCTCGCTCCGCTCGGAATGACAACCTTTTAAACTAGATCGTCGTTGTAGAGGGGTGGTTGGCGGCATTGCCGCTAACCACCCCTCTACAATATTCTCAGTAACCTAACTGATTGTCATTCTGACACCTAGCCTTCGGGGAAGAATCTATTTCATAATTCTCGATTTTGGTAGACACTACTGAAAATAATCACTATTCAATTAAAAATATAGCTGTATCCAACCCTGAATAATTTCCCCGGTTTCCGGATCGAGCTGCGAACCATACATGCTATGCGGTATTGAATATACAACCAGCATAACTATTGAAGCTACAATGGTATAAACCGGCCTTTCTTTTTTGCAGTTCATAACAAATGCCAGTAACCAGAACAGGAATGCGACTAGAGTTTTGTTATCGGTTAAATCCCATGCAAAAGGCACTCCTGTCCATGCCTCGCCAAAAGCATACCATTGCACCCAAGGACCAAAAACAAGACCACCGATAAACAAGGCGATAAGAGTAAGTCTTGTGTATATCCTGTACTTATTGTGCCTGAAAATAGCCATAATACCGGCCAGATTACCCAGCAACATGGCGAAAAACATTAAGAAAATATGTGGTATTAATATACTCCCCGGAACATTTCCTTTAAAACGGATTAAAACAGGTTCTCCTTTATTTAATAGGTATAATTGTTCCCCGTCGGTTAATGTTATTTTGTATTCGTATTTACCTGCCGGGGGTAAGTTTGGCAGATATCCCAACAGGTTTTCTTTTTCCCGTTTTAACTCTATTCTGGTCCATTCGTCATTAGTCGGGTATTTTTTATATTCTAGAAATCCTGAAATCTTTGGATCGGGCATGCTTAACTCAATTTCACAATCCGATGTTCCTCCATGACTGCGGATAAGCTTTAATTTATATTCTTGGTTTTCAATGGTTGCTTTAACTCGTTTGGGGTGTGTAGGCCCGGTTATTCTTTGGTAAATAATTGCTGAAAAGGTTATTAAAATCGCAAGTAGCCAATAAAACAGTTTCTTCATTTAATCTTTATTTAAGTTATACAAGTATACAATGGATTTTTTAATAAAAAGTTCAACTGATATACGAAAAAAACAGGCTTAAAGAATATTTATTTCAGATATTTAATTGACAGGCTTGTTATAAATTCCTGAGCCGGTTATCTATTAATTTCCTCAGATATTTTTTATTCTAATCGGTACTAAGCCGAAATACAGTCGATTTTTTTCTGTTGATACCTGCAACAACGAATGATGTATCACCTTCAAAAATGTTTAACGACTGTATCATCCCGTTAAGCAATATTCCGCTTTTAGAAGCAGGGAGAATATCGAACGACTGATCTTTACCCTTGCTGATAAGTACAAATCCTTTATTCGCGTCGTAATAGCCGGTTGCAACGTCATAAGTGTAGTCGTTACCCGATATTAGCACATCAGGTATGTTATCGCTGTTGAAATCCCTTACAAACATCTTGTTAATGGTAGAAACCTGGAGTGGTTTTGGCAATTCTTCCCACCTGAAATTTCCATTATCATTCCACAAAATATAACTTGAAGCAGTAGTTACCTGTAATTTAAATTTTAATTTCTTTAATGTTTTTTCATCTAAAATTTCATCGATGCCAATATAACTGAAATCAGTGTAAGTGGTAAATTTATTTTGTAAGGCTAAAGATTGCGCCATAAGTTCATCGAGGTAATTTATTGGGTATTCGGTCATTACTCCGCTTGAATCCTCCCAGTAACCGGTTGTAATCGGGTCAAGAATACCGTTAAGGTCAATGTCAAGCGCATAAAGACTTAACGGGTATTGGTTGCTAATGGTAAACCGATGATTGTTGCCAAGGTTTCCGGCAATATAATCTTCATCTCCGTCCTGATCGAAATCGCCGGCAACAATCGAATTCCATATTCCATGTTTATCTTCCATCCCTGGAATGATTTGAGGTTCCAGCTTTTCCCCCTGCATATTTTTAAGAATTACAATCGAATTCCATTCACGCGTAATTATAAGATCTTTCCAGCCATCATTATCGTAATCACTCCAAACGGCATCGGTTACCATACCCAGGTTTAACTTAAAATCGTCAGAACCGGTAAGTTCACCGTTGTTATTAGTAATAAGCCAAGAATGATTGGCATAAGGGAACATTCCCTTTTTTACCCTCGAACCTATAAAGATATCGATATTGCCATCCTGATTAAAATCGCAGGGTCTGATTACAGAAGCAGGAAACGGTGGAACCGGCAGTGGCTTTGCAGTAAATGAACCTTCCTGGTTTTCGTAAAGAAAATGCTGATATTCCTTTTCGTGTCTGTTTTCGTATCCACCAGCAATTGCAATAACATCATTGTCGCCATCGTTATCAATATCCACCACGGCAATATCCGACTCTGAGAATGGTTTTTGTGTAGTTAATCCATTAAGTTCTGCATTTTTGAATCCGGTACCATTTCTCAGAAATACGGAAGTCGGCAGTTTGTTTGTAGAACCAACAATTAAATCTTCCTGGCCGTCATTGTCCAAATCACCCTTGGCCATTATTGGCCCAATTTGCGAGAATTTGTGAGGAATAATATTCTGGTTTAGGAAAAAGTCGATAAAATCTTCCTGTTCGTGCGTATAATCCAATATATCTTCACGTTGTTCAAATAACAAGTCATCCGGTGATGTTGAACTTGCCACCTTGTCATGTATTCCGGAAGTGTTTTCATTTATTTCAATAATCTGGTTTGCTTCCACGTTTTTCAGGGTTGAAATTTTTCCGGAAGCAGGCCACGTTACTTTAACAGAATCGACAATTGTTTCAGCTCCAAGCCCAAAATGGATTACCGGATCTACAGAGGAGGCATAACCTCTTGTCAGAAATTGTTCAGCATATTGGTACTTTCCGTTGTACCATAATTCTACTTTTGCGCCAAGAGCCGATGTATTACCATCCTTGCCGGATAGTTTTATTTTAATATAACCGGCTTCGCCTTTGGAACGCTCCATTGTGGTATTTTTCAGTATAAAAGCCTCATCGTTTAAATTATTGGTAATATAATCCAGGTCGCCATCGTTATCCAGGTCTGCAAAAGCTGCCCCGTACGAATAAGTTCCTATTTCAGGTAGCCATTCCTTCGAGCTGTTTTTAAAATTAAGCTCCCCCACATTTTCATAAGCTATATTGGGTACTTTCAGAGTAGGAGCCATACCAATTATGTATTTTTCATCGCTTATAAAACCATATACCTCAGCTTTTAAACGGGTCCAGTCTTTATCGGTCATATCCATAGGATAGCCGTTGGCAATTAAAAGGTCTCTGTCGCCATCGTTGTCATAATCGGCAAATAACGGCGACCAACTCCATTCAGAATGATAGATGCCTGCCATTTGACCTACTTCGCTGTAAGGAATCATTTCATCTTTAATAAAACCATTATGCATATGAAGCATATTTCTCAGATACTGATGTTCATAATCATATTTATAATTGTATGCATAGAAAATATAACTGAATCCGTTTATCGTTTGTTTCTTTTTATAATATGTCTGAGGGAGCATATCCATGGTGAATATATCGGTGTTCCCGTCATTATTTACATCGGCCAAATCATTCCCCATCGATGATTTTGTCTGATACGACAAATACTTTCGTATTTCATTCCGGAAAGTACCGTCGCCCTGGTTTATGTATAAAATATCGTTCGAAATATAATCATTGGAAACATAAATGTCGGGATATCCATCTTTATTCACATCGCCAACTGCAAGCCCCAGGCCAAATCCTTCAATTAAAATACCGGCTTCAATGGTAACATCGGTGAAAGTGCCATTTCCGTTATTACGGTACAGCTTATCGTTATTTTCTGCACTGCCATCGGTTATTTTTACCCGATAGGAGGTGTTCATCCGTTGGGTTACTGTATTATTCATCACATACAGGTCGAGGTCACCATCTCTGTCGTAGTCGAAAAAAGCGGCATTAACCGATTGGGCATCTTCCTCAATACCATATTCTTCAGCCATTTCGGTGAATGTTGGCCCTTTGCCGTCAATAACTCCGCTATTAATCCATAACCTGTTTTTATTATCCCGGGGAGTATTTCCTGCTGTAGAGGTAAAATAAATATCAGCCCAACCGTCACTATTTACGTCAGCTACAGTTACACTACTATTCCACTGAATATTGGAAAGCCCTTCGAAGTTACCGGTGATGTCTTTGAATTTAAAGTTGCCAGTATTTAAATATACTTTCGAAGAAACCATATTCCCGGCAAAAATTATATCCTGTAAGCCATCGTTGTTCAGGTCGCCAATCCCTACACCGGCACCGTTATATATATATTCATAACTCATTACGTGAAAACTATCCGTTTCCGTAATTGCATTATTAAAATCGATACCTGTTTTGCCCTGTTTCATGATTTGAAACCGGGGTGATTCTGAGCATGAGAATAAAATAACTGCCAGGAATAGAATTATTAGTTTCCGCATTTGACCTAGTAATAAAATGTTTATTGAAGCCGAAAATAAAAAAAAAAGCGGACTTTCAACCAGGAGAGTCCGCTTTGTTATAGAATGCTAAAAAATGCTATCTGTTCTGTACAAGTAATCCGTTACTAAGGTCGATCTGACGCTGTGGTACCGGGAAGGTTACATCTTCTGCTCCAACAGAAGAAGTACCATACATTGAACTACCCCACTGCATGGTTTTTTCATAGTCTAATACCCTGTTCAGTTCTGCTACTGTAATCCCCCAGCGATTCAGGTCGAAATACCTGTGGCCTTCCATTCCAAGCTCAAGTTTTCTTTCCATCCTGAGAGCTTTCCGGGCATAATCAGCATCGGCGAAGGATGCATACTCACCAATTACATAATTAGCTGCCGGTGCATCTCCATCCATTACAAAACCATCAGGATTTGTAGCTCTCGCACGTACAGCATTTACATTTGCAAGTGCACCACTGATATCACCTGTTTCAATCTGGCATTCTGCAATCATTAACAGAACGTCTGCATAACGAATCATACGATATCCGTTGGCCGTCCAACCTGATGTCCAGTTACCAACTTCGGTGTAAACACCTTCCTGCGATTTTGCATATACTTGTTTTTTCGGGCTGTATGGCCCTGCATACGATTGATCACGAATCCAGTCGGACCCTGTATGTGCCCCCCAATCCCAGTAAGGAATACCCCTTCGGCCAACTGACCAGTCAAGTCTTGGATCCAGGTTTCCTGCATCAGGTGTGAAAGCATCACCTGGTGATAATCCCTGGTCATTCACAACTGGATCATTATTATATGAATTATCGAGTAGTGGTAATCCATCTGCTGTTGTCCTGAAGGAATTCACAAATTCCTGGGTAGCCTGGTAAAATCCACAGCATCCACCCGGTGATGCACCACCTTTGTAAGGGAAGTTTAGAACTTCTCCCCAGCCTCCGTTCCAACCTCCGGAACCATCGTTAACTGAATACTGAACGGTATAAACCGATTCGATACCATTCCTGTTTTCAATGTCGAATATTTCGCCATAAGTGGTTGCAAGGCCAATAGCATCACCATTGGGTTTTGTTCCGTTTTTGGCTGTATTAAGGTTAGCTAAAGCACCTGAATAGTCCCCTTTCATCTGCATTTTTGCCTTGGCAAGAAGAACGTTACAAACTGTTCCGTTGAATCTTCCAACATCACCCATATCGTTTGGTAACGATGTGCCAGCTTCAAGGTCGGCAATAATCTTATCAGTTACATCTTCGGTATTCGTAAGTTCAGCCTGATCTGTATTTTCGTCTACGTATGGTATTTTTTCCCACATTCTCCATGCATCAAAATGGTACCAGCCACGTAGAGCCCTGGCTTGTTTAATAAATAAGTCGGCCTGTTCCTGTGTAATGGTCCCTGCTTCCAATGCTTTGTTTGTTACAGAAATAACACTGTTGCACCTGGTAACCGATTCGTAAACAGCTCTCCATTTTATATTAAGATATGGATTTGTAGCAGTTTCTTCAAATTTTTGTAAAGGATTAATATCCGGCTGGTCACCCGAGTCGGTTCCCTTGTTGCCAATCATACCGCGGATATCGCCATATACCCAGTTGGAAGAAGCCGACTGCCAACCAAATTGCGAAGATACACCATCAATCATTGAATATGCTCCGATAAGAAGTGTATTAATACCTTTCTCGGTGGCTAATACATCTTCACCCAGGCTTCCTTTCGGCTTGATTTCAAAAAAACTTTCTTTGCAGCTACCCAATATAATAAATGCCGCTAAGAATATTGAAATTAAAATTTTACTCTTTTTCATCGTATTTTAGATTTTTAATTATAGCGTAATATTGAGTCCAAATAAAAATTGTTTAACAGTAGGGTAGTTACCCGAGTCAACACCAAATGAACGGTCATCACCACCAATTTCTGGATCGAGGCCGGAATATTTGGTGACTGTAAATAAGTTCACACCCTGAACATATACTCTGGCAGATGACAAATGGACCTTAGATATTAAGCTTTTAGGGAATGTGTATCCAAGTTGTACATTTTTTAGCCTGAGATATGAACCATCTTCAACATAATAGCTGTTGGATTCAGCATTTGTAGAGAAATTTGATTTATTCGATGCTTTAGGTGTTGTCGCACCTGTGTTGGATGGTGTCCAGCTGTTGTTCAGCAAGTCTTTACCTTTTTGTCCCTGGAACGAAGGCCAGAAATCAATCCACCATAAGTTGTTATTGAAAATATCGTTCCCCTGCGAACCATAGAAGAACGCAGAAATATCAAAATTTTTATAGTTTAATCCAAGGTTTAATCCGTAAGTGAAATCAGGATTTGGATTACCGATAAAGGTTCTGTCAGAAGGATCGATTTTTCCGTCAGGACCCGGGATAACTTTGTTATTCTCATCATATCCGCTGTTAATATCAGCAAATTTGAAAAATCCCGGCTCAGCTCCATCCTGTTCAGCGGCAGCAGCCACTTCAGCATCATCCTGGAAAAGGCCTTCAACCTGGTAACCAAAAAACGATGACATTGGATGCCCAACCATGTTTCTGTTATACGATCCAATCCTTGAGCCACCCCAGTCGAAGTAATCAACACCTTCGGCAATTTTGGTAATTTCGTTATTAATAGTGGTCATAACTGCACTCACATCAAAATTCAAATCTCCAATATTATCCTTATAAGTTAATTCAATATCGACACCTTTGTTCGACATAGAAGCGATATTTACATAAGGTACGGATGCAGCTCCCGCTGTTCCCGGTAATTCAGGATTGAACAACAGGTCCTCAGTTTGTTTCGAGTACCAGTCGAACACGATTCCTAATTTGCTGTTAAAAAGCAACGCTTCAAATCCGATATCGGTAGAAACATTGGTTTCCCATTTTGCATCCGGGTTACCAATCCTGGTTTTACGGAATCCCTGAGCTGATGAGTTCCCTGTACCTCCTACATCGTAGAAAGAAGTTGCTGCAGAACCACCAAAGAGAGAGAAAGCGTTCATAGGTGAAACGGCGAGTTGGTTCCCCATTGTACCCCACGAACCCCTGATTTTCATGCTTGATAAAAAGTCGAGATCAGCAAGGAAATTCTCGTCGCCAATCTGCCAACCAGCTGCAAAAGCCGGGAAAATACCATAGCGTGCATCTTCACTAAATACAGAAGAACCATCTCGACGAACTGTTGCACTTAAGATATACTTATCTTTTAATGAATAATCGGCTTTTACGAACTGAGAAACCAAAGTGGTTGCAGTGTAAGCAGTTGAGTTTGTAGTAACAATGGTAGCTCCATTCGACAGTGTACGAAAATCTACATCATCGGAGAAGTAATCGGCACGCTGTCCGCTAACATTCCTGCCCATACCAAGTTTGTTACTTTCGTAACCTACTAAAGCTGTAATTTTATGCTCTCCGAAAGTTTTGGTGTAATTCAATTGGTTCGACCATGTCCAGTGTCCACCATAATTTGCTCCTTCACTAAAGCTTGGAGTGAGAGAGTTTTCAGCACTTTCATAGGTGGCATGCGAATAAGAAACCCAATAGCCGGTATACCAGCTACCTCCAAATGTTGTTTTGAAATTCAGGCCGGGAGCAATTTCTACATTGGCAAATAAACTTCCCAGTAAACTTAAACCGGAACCAACATTATCTTTTCCTCTCTCTAGTCCTGCATATACATTATTACCGTTACCCAAACGTGGAGCAATTCCTGTACCTCCATATTCGCCTCCAACAAAAGTATGAGCTGTAGCCTGACCTTCTATTGTTGACCCATCAGGAATAATATGTGGTATAATAGGTTGTGTTCTGTAAACACCCATTTGGATCGGGCTGCCTTCAGAAAGGTTTGATACTCCATGCCCTGATCTATGTGTTATTGACATGTTTTCGCCAATGGTTAGACGTCCGTCAAGAACTTTAGACTCTGAGTTGAATCGAGCGGTATATTTTTTATCCCAGTTATGATTAATAATCCCTTGCTGGTTAAAGTAACCTAATCCAACAAAGTACCTTGAATTCTTATTACCGCCCGAAAGTGTAATGTCGTGATTCTGGATTGGAGCATCATTGGTTATTACATCATACCAGTTTGTGTTTGCTGCCCATCCTGGCATGGTAGGAGATGCATTGGATGATGGCCCATAAACCGGATGAGTCTCTGAAGTTCCATCATTGGCATAAACAAGCCATTGAAGATCTGCATATTCCTGAGCAGTGAGTAAATCATCTACAGGTCCTTTTCCGGCAAGCTGCATGCCTGTATACATGTTATACGTAACTTTAACACCAACACTACCTTTTTTAGTAGTTACAATAATAACACCGTTAGAAGCACGCGAACCGTAAATTGAAGCAGCACCGGCATCTTTTAGAACTGACATCGATTCTACATCATTTGGATTCAGGAAAGCAATGTCCTGTGTCGGTACACCATCAACAATATAAAGCGGATTGTTATTCTCGAAAGAACCGAATCCCCTAATTCTTAATTTTGATGTTGTGCCTGGTTGTCCTGATCCGGTTACAGTGACACCTGACGTCCTACCCTGTAATTGGTTAGTAACGTTTGCAACAGGTTGAGAAGTTAATTCTTCGGCTTCTACAACACCTACTGCACCAGTAAGGTCTCTTTTCCTTTGTGTGGAATAACCGGTAACAACTACTTCATCAATACCCATAACGTCTGGTTCCAGAACAATATTAAGAGTTGTTTGCGAACCAACAGTAACTTCCTGGGTTTTATAGCCAACAAATGAAAAAAGTAATACCGATGATTCATCAGGAACATCAAGAGTAAATTTACCGTCGATGTCAGTAATTGTACCTGAAACAGTACCCATTAGAACAACAGTCACGCCGGGAAGAGGTTCCTCTCCTTCAGCAGTAACTTGTCCTGTAATAGTTTGCTGGGCAAATAATATGCCCGCCGAAAATAGCATACTGATACAAATCAGTGCTAATCGTTTTACAGTTTTGGTTAATTGCATAGATTATTAATTAAGTTAGAATTAAAATATAATTAGCTTTTTGTAATAAATACAAATATAGAAAAGAATTTAAATGTACAAATAAACACATTGTATATTTTATTAAGAAAATCATGTTAAACACTATATCCGGAACTGAGAAAGTATTATACTTTTCTTAATGGCTTGCTAACGGGTGTTTTTTAGGTGGTGCGAAAGATTTCATTTTGGTGTTCTGGAACAACGTCCGGAATATAAATAGAGATTTGGTTTGAATCTTTAAAAAGAGGGGCAGTAATGTCCCTCTTTTTTTATTATCTTGTGTGTTCTTAAACCAATAAAATTATATACCTATGAAACAAATTATTTCAGCATTAATCATTGTTGTTTTTGCTAGCTCAATAACCATGGCACAACCCAAAATAAAGCTTATTAGCAAACCTTCGGAAAGGAAAGTTGATGTACTGATAGGAGGTAAACTATTTACATCGTACATCTACCCCGATAACATTAAAAAACCGGTTTTATGGCCTGTTATTTCAGACGGAGGCAACGAACTTACCCGCCAGTTTCCGTTAAAAAATAAAGCCGGCGAACGTGCCGACCATCCCCATCATGTGGGTGTCTGGTTTAATTATGGTGATGTAAACGGCCTCGACTTCTGGAATAATTCGGAGGCTATTGCTGCCGAGAGAGCCGACAAATATGGTACAATCTATCATGAAACTATTGAACAGGTAAAAAGCGAAAAAGGAAAAGGTACGTTAATTACCACAGCCTCGTGGAAAGACAATTCAGGTAAAAAGCTTTTAAACGAGGTTTCTGAGTTTACCTTTTCGGTTGATGGAAAAACCCGGATTATAGACCGGACCACCTTATTAAAAGCTGTAAGCGGAAAAGTAAATATTACCGATAACAAAGAAGGGATGTTTGCCATTCGTGTTACGCGCGAACTGGAGTTACCTTCGAAAGGTAAACTTAAACTGACCGATTCGCACGGAGTGGTTACCGAGGTTGACGCAACCAACGATAAAACAGCAACCGGAAATTACCTGAGCAGCGAAGGGATTGAAGGCGGCGATGTTTGGGCTACACGGGCAAAATGGATGAAACTGTATGGAGAAATTAACGGGGAAAAAGTTGCAATCGTCATTTTCGACCATCCTGCAAATGCAGGTTATCCAACCTACTGGCATGCACGGGGATATGGCCTGTTTTCAGCAAATACGCTGGGGCAGAAAGTATTTTCGAAAGGTGCCGAGGAGATGAATTTTTCGTTGAAAGAAGGAGAAAGTGCAACATTCCGGTATCGGCTGGCAGTTTTTTCCGGTGAACCTACTGTCGAAGAAATTGAAAAATTATCAAAAGAGTTCGAATCGAAAATTTGAGATTATAATTAAGCAAATTATCAAGAAAAAGTGCGTTATGCTTTTTAAGTGTAACGCACTTTTGCATATTCGAATATAGTTTTGTTCTTTTATGCTGTAATTACTAACTAACTACTGCGAACAAAACAATATGGCACTAAACTACATCTGGATTTTTTTCTTTCTTGTTTCGTTTGTTATCGGTTTGGCCCGTTTAATTTTTATGGGCGATGCCGAAGTGTTCCCTGAGATGATTAAAGCCACTTTCGATATGGCAAAAACAGGATTTGAGATTTCGTTGGGTCTTACCGGAATTTTAACCCTGTGGATGGGAATAATGAAAATAGGGGAGAAAGGCGGTATAGTAAAGGTGTTTTCAAAGGCGATAGGCCCGTTTTTTAATAAACTGTTTCCCGAATTAGGTAAAGACCATCCGGCTTATGGCCCTATGATTATGAACATTGCTGCCAATATGCTAAACCTCGAAAATGCCGCAACACCCATGGGGCTTCAGGCCATGAAAGAGATGCAGGCGACAAATCCTAACAAAAATGTAGCATCGAATGCCCAAATCATGTTTTTAGTGCTGAATACATCGGGGCTAACCCTGCTTCCAATTGCCATTATGGTTTACCGAGTTCAACTTGGAGCAGTAAATCCGTCTGATATTTTTATTCCCATATTATTGGCTACCTATTTTTCTACTATTGTAGGATTGATAACTGTGGCTATATATCAGAAAATAAACCTGCTCGATAAAACCATTTTAAAATACCTTGGCGGACTAACATTATTTATCGTTGGTATAATATGGTATTTTTCGACACTCGACAAAGAGGCGATTACCCATGTGTCGAATATTGCCAGTAACCTAATTCTTTTTTCAGTAATTGTGATGTTTATTTTAATGGCATTATTTAAAAAAGTAAATGTTTACGAAGCTTTTATCGAAGGGGCTAAAGATGGTTTTAAAACCGCAGTAAAAATTATTCCATATCTGGTTGCCATTTTGGTGGCTATTGGTGTTTTTAGGGCATCAGGAGCCATGGACTGGTTGGTTGACGGTTTTGCATGGACTTTTAAACAAATGGGAATAAATACCGATTTTACCCCGGCACTGCCAACAGCACTTATGAAACCGCTCAGCGGCAGTGGTGCGCGAGGTATGATGGTGGATGCTATGAATACTTATGGTGCCGATTCATTTGTCGGGAAGGTAGCATGCACAGTTCAGGGAGCAACTGATACCACATTTTATGTACTTGCTGTATATTTTGGTGCAGTTGGTATTAAAAATACCCGCTATGCAGTTGTTTGTGGTCTGGCGGCTGATTTTGCCGGAATTATTGCTGCAATAATAATGGCATACGTATTTTTCCATTAATCGATTGAATCGTATACAATAACCTTTTTCCACAAATGAGAATTTTCCTCAACAAATTTTGTGTGAATTGGATCAACCTGGTAAGCATCCTGGTCGGCCTGATTATTAAACATTACCATATACGAAACAGAATATGAATGATCTACAACATCACGGCTTTCAGTTCCGGCAGGGAAGCCAATGTGGCTTAGTTTAATGGTTTCTATTTTTAATAATTCGTTTAGGGCATTTACCAACTGTTCTTTATGTGCTTTATTATCAGGTTCTTTCAGCCAAAAGAATACGTGGTGAACCAGGGCTCCCGATATTTTTACTTCAGCTGCTGTACTCTTGCCAGCCAATGGGAATATGCCCGCCAGGGTTAGTCCTGCTGATAATTTCTTTATAAATGTTCTCCTGTTCTTCATTTTAACCTAGTTTGTTAATGGTTTGTTTAATCAGTGTAAGTTTTTCAAGAAGCGGTTCAAGTAAATCGAGTTTAAGCATATTCGCTCCATCTGATTTTGCAACCGCCGGATTTGGGTGTGTTTCAATAAAAATTCCATCGGCGCCAACAGCAATTCCGGCACGTGCCACAACCTCGATTAACTGGGGCTTGCCACCAGTTACCCCACTTGTCTGGTTGGGTTGTTGCAACGAATGGGTAATGTCCATAATTACAGGTACATTCAGACTTTTCATTTCAGGAATTCCACGGTAATCGACAACAAGATCCTGGTAACCAAATGTTGTGCCCCGTTCGGTTAGCATTACATTCTTGTTACCACTTTCGCGAACTTTGTTAACTGCAAACTGCATAGCATCGGCCGACAGGAACTGACCTTTTTTTATGTTAACTGATTTTCCTGTATTTGCAGCTGCAACCAGAATATCGGTTTGCCTGCATAAAAAGGCCGGAATTTGAAGTACATCGACATACCCGGCAGCCATGTCGGCTTCTTCTGCAGTATGTATGTCGGTAACTACCGGGATATCATAAGTCTCCGCAATTTTTTTTAGGATTTTTAGCGCCTTTTCATCTCCAATTCCTGTAAACGAATCAATACGCGAACGGTTTGCTTTTCGGTATGATCCTTTAAATACATATGGTATTTTTAACCGTTCCGTTATTTTTAAAATTTCTTCAGCAATTTCCATGGCCATTTTTTCTCCCTCGATGGCACACGGTCCGGCAAGTAAAAAAAAGTTTCCGGAATCGGTATTTCTGAGTTTTTCAATTTGTGGAATCATGGCATGAATCTTATTTTTTGTAAAAGTAAGAAGAATTTGTATGAATTTATCTTTTACTCCGGTTCAATATATTCTTCGTACTCCCAGCCACCACCAAGAGCAAGGTATAGTTTTACTATCGATTCCAGGTATTGTTTATAGCTTTCCGAAGCCTGAAGCTGAGCATTAAAAAGCGATGCCTGCAGGTTTAGAAATTCAAGGAATGTTGTAATCCCTTCGTTATACCTTACCCAGGCGAGGTCTAATGCCTCCTGCGACAATTCGAGCTGATTCTTTTTGAGCGTAAATTCTTTTTCATATGAATCAATCGCAATAATTGCATCTTCAACCTCCTGCAATGCAATTAAATACGATTGTATATAATTATTTACAAGAATATTGTATTCTTCTTCTTCTATATTGATTGACTTATTAATACGGCCACTGTTAAAAATAGGCCCAACCAGATTTGCAGCCAGCTCAGTAAAAATAAGCGATGGATTTGAAATTTGAGCCCCAACATCGAGCGACAGGGTTAAGTTTGGATATTTTAAAGCCTGCGTTGCATCTATTATTCTTAGCTGGGCCATAAGTTTCTTTTCACTGATAATGACATCCGGCCTGCGTTGCAACAGGTAAATGGGAACACCAACCGGTATTTCATCAGGGAAAAGTTGTTTTTCTAACGGAAGCCCCCTCGCGATTGTTTTTGGTGCTGAACCTAAAACAATACTCATTGCATTTTCCAGTTGTCCTCGTGCCCTGATTAACGATTCCAGCGTAATTTCAGAGTTTTTAAGACGGATATCGGCCTGGTTTACATCGACTTTTGATACAAATCCACCTTTATACCTTGCATTAATTATATCTCTGAAATAGGTCATATTCTCAATCATATTTTCGGCAACAATAATTTTATTGTCTAGGTCGCGGAGGGTAAAGTACAGTGTTGCAATTTGAGTTACCAGCGTGGCTTTAACCTGGTGGTAGGCTATTTCGGTAGCCAGATATCCTTCGAAAGCTGCATCTCTCTGGTTCGATAACCGTCCCCAAAGATCCAGTGTGTACGATACATTGGCAGCAGCGGCAATGCTCCCGTCAATTACACCGGTAACTGCTGAATTTGCAGAGGCAGTTGTGCTGCCTCCGTAATTTACGCTCGGCCTGAGCATAGTTTGTGCAATTTCGTACTGAAGCTGCGATTGTTTAATTGACATTGCCATATTCTGAACAAGAATATTATTGTTCAGGCCTTCTTCAATTAATGCAGTTAAAACAGTATCGTTAAACAGTTCCCACCAATCCAGATCCGAAAAACTGGAGCTGTCTACCTCTGTTGTATTGTTGTAATTTTCAGCAATTTCCAACTCGGGCTGCACAAATTTTTCTTTCACATTACAAGAGAAAACGACTGCTGCAAACAGGATAAGTGCCAAATATTTTGTTAGTTTATTTTTCAACGGTTATTTTTTTAGGATTATTAAATGCTGTTACAACAGAATATGCAAGTACGGTATAAATTACTGCAATTCCGATTTGAATTAACCTGGTCCACAACTCGCTTCCGGCACTGCTTTCAGTGGTAGAAATAATACCCATAATTACAAAAAAGGTGTTAAAGCTGGTTGCAAAAACCGGAGCAATCTTCTTTTCAGAAAATAGGTTAATGATAAAAAAGAAAGCAATGGAGATGGTCAGGAATATGTACAATAAATAGTTAGGTGCAATTATTAAAATCTGGTATGCAAGTATACCGAAAAGGCCTCCCATAATATTTGCAGCAATAATTACCAGCCCTTTTTTCGATTGGTATATAAACGGATCGAAACCAAGGATAACCGTAAATACCAATGTTAACAGGCCAACTTTTGCGTTAAAAACGTAAAACATTACTACAATCGGGAAAATAACCAGTAATCCGTTAAGCGATACCTTGTCCATAATCAGACTATTATTTCCGTTTGGTTTCGGTTTGTTTTGTTTTTCCTGTAATTGAACGTGTTTGTCGGGGAATATGATAAATGAAATTTTAACGATTATCAGAGCTATTATAAGGTTTAACATGAGTGCCTTTAGAACTATTCCCCCAATGGCATTGGCTGTAATGCTGTTAAAAGGTATAAGCACAACCAAAATAAGAAACAGTAACCTAACCGGGGCAGGTATTTTTATCAACCTGAAACTCCAGAATATGGCAAGCGCTAATAACGGGAGTATTACCAACGGATAATCGATTAACTGGTTCCCCATGATTACTCCAATGGTTCCGAGAATATAGATTAAAAATGGAATGATAATTTCTTTTTTTAACCCGAGGGGCTGTTTCCCAGGGCCCATAAACATTAATGCAAAAATTGCGGTGAGGTGTGGCGCCGGATACTCGAAGGTGGTTCCCAGAATAAGTGCAAAACTTACCCCGAAAACTGCCCTGAGAACAGGCATCTCATTTTTTAAATCAGCAAAATATGTTTTTACCCTACCTGACATACGAAAGTTTAGACATGATTCTGATGCGCATACGGGCAAGGAAGTTTAACAGCGGTTTTTTGCCGGTATAAATTACAATCTCGGCCTGGCTTCCCTGCCTGAGTTTTTCTTTTATTCCGTCATTTTCAATTTCAATAATTACCGGAAAACGCTGAGGATCTCTTAACCAACCCTGCGATGATGTTACTTTGGGTAAACTTCCGGGGCGGGTTTGATCGACGCTAACACCATAAGCAATGCTCGTAAGTTTGCCATTAAACACTTTCCCGGGATCAATGTCGAAAATAATCTCAACTCTATCGCCCAGTTCAACATTCGATAAATTGTTTTCTTTTAAATTAGCCTGCACCCAAATTTTATCGTTAGAAATTAAGGACACAAGAGAATGCCCGGCAGCAGCAAAATAACCGGGTTCAATGTTAAAGCTTTCAATAATTCCGTCGGATGGTGCAATTACTGCCGTATATGCAAGGTCGAACTCCGCTTTTTCGAGCTGGTTGATTGCGGCTTTAATGCTTGGATTCTCGTCGGTGAGTGGCCCCAATGCATCCTTTTGGCGTTGCAGTTCAGCTTCAGCCGATTTAACCTGTTCCTTCGCATCGAGATACGAGGCTTCCGATCGGTCGATGTCTGCTTCCGACAGTGCTCCTTCATTTTCTGCAATTACCCTCTGGGTGCGGTTCCAGTTTTTTGTTGCACGGTCTAATTTAACCTTTGCCCTGCTCAGCCTTGCTGTGGCCGATTTTAACGACGATTCGCCGGCATCAACCGATTGAATTGCCTTCTCGAGGTTCGATTCGGCGACTTTTACCGCAATCTCGTAAGGTTTTGCATCGATAATAAACAATGTGTCTCCCAATTCTACATTTGAGTGCAGACTTACTTTTACATCGGTAATATATCCGTTCACCATTGGTGCCACCGGCAACATAAGCCCTTTAACCCTTGCCTGATCGGTATTTGGTGTATGCCGGTCGGAAAGTACATTCCAGATAAAAATAAAGATGGCAAGTATTACCGTAATTAAGCTCAGCTTAACTGCAGGGCTTTTTTTCTTTTTCTTCACGGGTGCATCCTGAACCTCAGTCGCCTTGTTCTCAGGTTCCTGCTCCCCATTATTTAAATCTTCATTTTCAGCCATTATTTTCTTTTATTGATTTAAAAATATTTTGTATTAATGAATACATTAACGCGGTTGACCAGCCTATCAGCATAATCCCGTTAATTGCTTCAATGCCTGACAATAATTTCCATTCCGAACTTATTGTCATGTCTCCATAGCCTAAGGTTGTAAAAGTTACAATCGAGTAATAAAGTGTATCTAAAAAGCTGGCAAAGTCTGGCCTGATTGCCGGAATGTAATAAATAAACCAGGCCCAAACCAGTGAGTGCAAAGCATGCAGTAAAGTAAGAACCAGGAAGGAGATGATGAGAATCTGTAAAATCCTTGAGGTTGTTAACATTTTATTCCATTTGTTTAAAGTGCTGATTGTTGCTTTGGTCCAGTAAGTACTTACAAATGCCTGTATAACTACATTGATTGCAATTATTGCAAATCCGATAAATAATATTTTAATCATTACTATTGGTTTTGTTAAGTTAGTTTATAAAACAGTTTTAATTGAAAAGTATAGTCAATTCCAGACTTTCCTGCTAATTTTTCTCCCTTGGCATGGCTGGTGTTTATGTTTCATCGTATTCACTTTCATTAAAAATACTAAAATCATAAACACGGCGCAAGAGTGAAAAGTTTGATACAGGACAAAAAAGTCAGGGATAACTTGAGTTATTTCCTTTTGATAATTAATCAGATTGAATGTTGTTTTTGTATTTATCAGATAATTTTATCCGATCTGGGTTTCAAATCCAGCGGATTTGTATGTATATAGAAAATTCATGCTAGGCAGGTGTTCCACTTAGGCTGGAATCGTATATTCATTCAAATGTATTTTTTCTTTAAACATGCGACCTCTCCTAGGTCAGTAGATATTAATGCAAGTGCATAAAAACACAAATGGGAACTATTCTTGACGAATAGCTCCCATTCACTTGAGGTAACCGAAGTTTCCTCTCGTGCCAGGCTACGGTTATTGCGACCGGCTTTCATAAATTCTTGCGATTTTATGTTTGCCCTGTACTTTCCGGCCAGACTTTCTACGGTCTGACTTTCTGAGTAGTCTTTTCGGTATTCGCGATTACCTTCCCGGACGAAGTGTCTTTCAGTGTATTCGGCTAATCCCTAAGGATGTCCCCTTTCTAATCAACATTTCCGAGTTGCCTCTTTAATGTTGTGCAGTTTAGCAGCTGAAACCTTGGTTTCTGTACTTCCTGCCTGATGACTCAATCTTGAAAGAACTTCTGGATTTTCTTTCAGATGATTGCCTGAACTTTGACATTCCAGATTGTCGCGTTCAAACTTCGGCTTTTCTGTTGTGCCGTCCCGAAGGACGGGATGAAAGGTTCCGGTTTCAACTAAGAAACTTTCCCCGTTTCCACAATTTCCAAGCAGCCTTTTATCGCTCACCTGATGAATCAAAAATAATAGATAACTATTTACTGTGCAAGTATTTGGTCCCTGTTTGTATTCACCAAGAATTAACCGGAGTTATTAACAATTGTTGATAAGTTAATATTCGATTAGGATATTAATTTATCCAGCCCCATTGGAGTTTTACCTGTTCTCCGGCAGCCGGATGAATATCCATTTTAATTTCGTAGAAGCCTTTTTCAGCGAAATCAATTACACCCAAACGTTGTGATCTGAAATTATCGATAATCCAGTTTCTGTTAGGTTCGCCAACTGTTTTTCCGGTTGGTTGTACAATATGGGTTAGCAATTGGTTTGCACCTGAAACCGTAATTTTACCTGCGTTCTGTTCACTCTGAAAGCTGTAAGAAACATCAACTGTTTTTTCGTCTGGTTTGTCAATATAAATTTTCCATTTTAGTGTGGTGTTTTTATCGATAATTACGTGTGAAGGTACAGTTCCCCGGCGTTCTTTGGCCTGTATAACAATTGATTCATTTACCGGATTCTGATTTTGTGGAAGTAAAGAATAGCCTCCGTCAACTGTTTTCCCAACGAGACCATTAATTACTTTAGGTTTATTGGCGTATTCTGCCACCACAACAGAAATGTATTTGTCAGGTTCTTCTGACGGTAACGATATTTCGGTGAAAGCTCCTGAATGTGAAAAACCAAGAGGAAATTTTTGTTTGTCAGCCAAAAGATAAACCTTATTGGGTGCTTCTGAAATTCCTGTAAGGTTGAGTTTTTTATCCAGCGGCCAGTTATACACATGAAAGTACAGTTTAAATTTATCTTCATCCTGTTTGTATGTAATTTTTCCCCAGTCGTGCTGGTTTTTGTCCAAATCAAAACCTTCAGCGCCGTAAATCGATTCACCATTCACTTCGAGCCATTTGCCCATTTCGAGCATACGCTGCGAAATTTCGAAAGGGACGTCGCCGTTGGCACGTGGCCCGATATTGAGCATAAAATTTCCGTTCAGGCTAACATTGCCAATTAATGCTTTCAACAACGAAGAAGTTGATTTCCACTGTGTGTCGGATGAATGAAATCCCCACGAATGGGCAACCGTTGCCGGCGATTGCCACGGAAAATCCTCTTTTTTGCTTCCCAGCTGGTTGTCGCCCAGTGTTTTGTAGTCAATGTCCGGGTCTTCCTCGATTGAAAGCCCCAGGCGGGAGTTTACCAGGCAGTTTGGCTGGAGTTCCCGAATCAAAGATTTTAGTTGTAAAAGTTGTTCTTTAGTAACCACCGAGTTTGAATGATGAATCCACATATCGAACCACATCATCGAAATTTCTCCGTAATTAGTAAGCAGTTCGCGCACCTGTGGGATAACTTTTTCTTGCCAGTATTGGTTGTATTCATTAGCCGTAATTCCATAAATTTCGCGGGTGTGGTCCCAGCCATATTTGTGTTCCCAGTCAACCCAGTGCGAATAATAAAGCCCCAGTTTCAATCCGTGTTTTTTACAGGCGTCTGCCAGCTCTTTTATAATATCCCGTTTCGGAGTCGTAAAATTTCCCAGGTCGTAATCGCTTACCTTGCTGTTCCATAACCCAAATCCGTCGTGGTGTTTGGCAGTAATAGTCACATATTTCATTCCCGAGTTTTTGGCCAGAATTACCCACTCCTCAGGATTAATCTTTTCCCAGTCGAATCGTTCGAGTAAAGTAACATATTCATCACGCTCAATTCGGTTACGGTATAAAATCCACTCAGCGTAGTCATTGTCGTTGCGTAGTTTTTCTCCTTTCCAGTATCCTTCGGCACCGCTGTAAACCCCCCAGTGTATAAACATTCCAAACCTGGATTCGGTAAACCATTTGGCTCTTTCGTTGGATTGTTCTTGTGATAAAACTGTAAAACTGAAGAGAATTAAACAGAGACTGGTTAATATATATTTCATTGGTTTAGACTTTAATTTCATTTAAATATAAAAGAATTTTAATATAATTTTCCTGTCAGTTTAAATTAGAAAGCCTATTCAGCTGCCACTTTAGTTTAGCCGGCAGAGCAGCTCATTCTTTAATCTAGTATTACAATGTTTGAAGAAAACAAAAAGGCTGTCTTAAAACAGCCTTTCATGTGTTAATTTGTTAATAATAAGTAGTCTCATTTTTTAATAATAGTTTAGATTTCTCCCTCTCCCGGAGTTTCACCAGAACAATAAACTATAAAACGAGGTGGTGCATCTTCAGGTCTGAAAAGAACTCTGATAGGTCTTTCATTACGGATTAAATCCAGATAATGCTCGTAGAGGCTAAATGGGAGATCAGCCCTACCAATATTATCTACTGCATTAAATGCATTAGGATTGAGAGCTAACGTAGGATCTTTAAAAATCAAATAAAGCCTGTGATCGCCGCAATGAAGGTTAATTCGACCATATTGTCTACCTTCATTCGGATAAAGAAATGCTGAATAAGTTGAAAGGGTTCTTGTAACTGGCATCTTAATTTCCTCCTTAATTTATGATTTAATGGATAATATACAAGTTACGAAATAACCACCTGAATAGCAATAAGATATTACAACTTTTATCATCATTAACAACAGTTTGTCAACTATATTTTCCCGGAATGTGAGGCGGTTTTCCAAACATAAAAAGGATTCAGCTCGCAAAACTGAATCCTTTTTATTGTATGAATTTCTTAAGGATTATTTTATATACAAAATATACTCATCGCGGTAATCAGTTCCTTCAACTTTTACTTCAATCTTATTGTCTCCCTTTTCGAGGTTAATTTCCGGAGTCATTTTTTAACTGTTTTACCTCTCTTTGCCGGGCACTAATATTTAACGAAGTGAACAACAATGCAACCAGGATTAATATAATTCCTCGTTGAAATTTTCTACTCTTCATAATAAATATTGTTTATCGGTTATTTTTGAAATGTTTTTTGTTTCTACAATGCTTCCAGCACGTCAACCAAATGTTCCCAGAATTTTTTGGTAGTGGCAATGTCGAGTCTTTCGTCGGGAGAATGTGCCCCGCGGATGGTCGGCCCAAACGAAACCATATCGAGGTGTGGATATTTTTCGAGAAACAAGCCACATTCTAAACCAGCATGGATGGAACGGACGATTGGCTCAACACCAAACAGCTTTTTATAAGAATCAACTGTAATTTTTAGAACTTCAGAATTGGGATTTGGCGTCCATCCCGGGTAACCGTCAGTATGTTTTACTGCGGCGCCTGCAAGGTTAAAAACCGACTCAACCATTTCTGCAGCATAGAATTTACGGCTTTCTATTTCGCTTCGCTGGCTGGTTGTCACCTCTATTTTGCTATTATCTATAATTTTTACCGAAGCCAGGTTGGTCGATGTTTCCACCATTCCTTCCATCCGGGTGCTCATCTCTAATGCACCGTGTGGGCAGGCGTACAAGGCATTTAGTAGGTTTTTCTGTGCTTCCTGATCAACTACAATCTCCGGCATTTCTGCATCTTTGCAAGTGAGTTGTAATCCTGGTTCGTTGTGTTCGAACTCAGTTTTTAATGCGGCTGAAAATGTTTCGAAATCCGATAAAACTGATTCCTTATCTGCTTCGGGAACAATGATAATTGCAAATGCTTCGCGCGCAATAGCATTACGTAGGTTTCCTCCGTTAAATTCAGCTAAACGCAAATTGTATTTATTGGCCGAATTCCATAAAAAGCGAGTTAATATTTTATTTGCATTTCCCCGGTTTTTATGAATATCGTCGCCCGAATGTCCGCCCAGTAATCCGGCTATAGAAATTTTGAGCGCCACCGATTTTTCTGGCACAGATTCCGTTTTATAATTGAAAGTTACTAATGTATCGACTCCCCCGGCACACCCGATAAAGATTTCTCCTTCATCTTCCGAGTCAAGATTTAATAATACCGAACCACTTAAAAATCCTGGTTTTAACGCAAATGCACCGGTAAGACCTGTCTCTTCGTCAACCGTAAAAAGGCATTCTATTGGTCCGTGTTTTATTTCGTTTGAAGTAAGCACAGCCATTTGCGCTGCCATCCCAATCCCGCAATCGGCTCCCAGTGTGGTTCCGTTGGCTTTTACCCAGCCATTGTCAATAACAGGTTCAATGGCATCGTTGTCGAAATCGAAAGTCTTATCCGAGTTTTTTTCGCAAACCATATCCATATGCGATTGCAAGATTACAGTTGGAGAATCCTCTTTTCCTGCAGTGGCAGGTTTGGTAATAAGGACATTTCCTATCTCGTCAGTTTTTGACTCAAGATTATTTTTTGATGCAAAGTCCAGCAAAAACTGTCTTATTTTTTCTTCTTTTTTCGAAGGACGCGGAACCTGACATATTTCTTCAAAATAATTAAAAAGCGGTTGGGGTGTAAGTGTATTAAGTTTACTCATAATTAAAGATTTTAAGAGTTTACAAATTTGGGAAACCGAACAGATAAATAATATGATAAAACTACTTATTCAGATTTCCCCGCTGGCTGAGCAAAATGGCAAATGGCCGGGTACCCGGGAATTCGGACATAATGATAATTAGGATTACAGTTATCGGAACACTCAGCAACATACCAGAAATGCCCCAGATAACACCCCAGATGGCAAGGGTTAGAAATACCACAAGCGGACTGATGTTAAGCGTATTGCCCATTAACCGCGGCTCCACCAGGTTGCCCACAATTAATTGTACAGCTCCTACAATGGCCAGTACCAGTAATCCTGGAGTGAATTCTCCAAACTGGAGAATGGCAAAAATTGCCGGAAAAATGGTGGCAATAAGTGAGCCGATGGTGGGAATAAAGTTGAGCACAAAAATGAGGAAAGCCCAGAACAAAGGTGCATCGATACCTATAAACAGCAGGGCAAAATAACTGAGAAAACCAGTTAAAAGGCTGGTAACGGTTTTCAGCGCAATGTAGTTACCTATGGAATGATCGATTTTATTTACCATCGTATTCATCTTCTCATATTTTTCTTTTTCGGGGTACATCGCTTTAAGCTTTTTCGGGAAAATAGGCTCTTCTAAAAGCAGAAAGACCAGGTACAGCAAAACAGTAAAAGCATTTCCAAATAAATTGGTGAGAGTAGATAACAATGATGAAAGGATATTCCCAAAATCCAGATCTTTGGCAAAATCGCCGGCCATGTTCATCAGGTCAATTTCGAACTGCTGGTTAATGGAGTTGGTAATTTTATTTACGTTGGCCTCGTAAACCGGCAATGTTTGTGAAAGTGTTTGAATGTTTTTTGAAATCATGGTTACGGCAAGTACCAGGAATCCCAACAACATAACAGTTGACAACAAGGTGAGCAGCCACCTGGGCCAGCGACCGATAAACTTAACTTTCGACAGTAGTTTTTTGATAACCCTGATGAGAAACCAGAAAAGGATGGCAAGAATAAACGGAATAATTATCGACTGGGCGTAAATGCATACAACCACAACAGTAATTACAATCAGGAAAATATAGATTTTTTTATTGGTATCCATGCTGTTTTTATTTAAGCAGCAAAATACAAAGATTTATTTGATAATGAGGGTTTATAAGGATTAATACTCATCGCGTTCAGTCGAGGGCATGCTCCAAACTTTGAACATTAAACTCAGTATTCCGAACTCTTTACACCAGTTTCTCCGTTTCCGGCAATCCTTACTTTTCAAAAATTGCAATTTTCATATTTCCGGAATATTAAACAGGTATGTAAAATGATTTTTCAGATATTGACTTTTATAAACAATATTAAGGATTAATTAACTGATTTTCATGTTAATGAGATTTTCTTTTTATTCCAAAATGTCGTAACTTGTTTTTTACTTTTAACCATTGATTTTTTAATTACACCGAATTAAGGACGATAAAGCCGAATAGAACCAAAAATTTAATCTTTTAGAAACCAAAAGTCCTGAAAATGAAAATACTGTTAATTAAACCACCCATTAATCCGAACCTGATTTCAACCGCGCTTTACGAACCGCTGGAACTGGAATATTTGGCTGCCTCAATCAGCCATCATCAGGTTGACATTTTTGATATGCGGATCGAAAATAATCTTTTTAAGAAACTAAAAAGTTTTGAGCCTGAATTGGTCGGGCTAACGGCTTATACATGTGATTATAACCTGGTGAAAAAACTCCTGAAAGAAATTAAAAACTTTGACAAGAGAATTAAAACTGTAGTAGGTGGTCATCATGCCACCTTTATGCCAAAAGATTTTGTTTTACCCGAAGTGGATGCAATTTTTATGGGTTATGCCGATTCCACTTTTCCCTGCTATATTAAGGCTTTGGAAAATCCTTCTGAAATGCGAAAGATACCAAATATTGGGATTGTTGAAAATGGCTCAGTTTATTTTACAATAGAAGAAAATATAAAGCCGGAGATTGAAATGTTACCGCTTCCTGCACGCGATTTAACAAAGAAATACAGGAAATATTATCATGATGCAGTCCGGAATCAACTGGCACTTATCATGTCGAGCAGGGGGTGCCCTTTTCGTTGTAATTTCTGTGCCTGCTGGAAATTGATGAATGGTAAATGTGTAATGAGATCACCGGAATCAATTATACATGAATTGAAAAATCTGCCTCAAAAAACTGATGTAATATATTTTTCCGATGACAATACCTTTAACGATATTTCAAGAATGTGGAAATTAAGCGATTTAATAAAAAAGAATGGCATCAAAAAATACCTTCAAATGTATGCCCGGGCTGATACAATTGTCAAACATCCTGATTTGTTTGCTGAATTAAAAACTTCGGGATTGCAGTTTCTTACTGTTGGAATTGAGTCGTTTCAGGATAGTGACCTGGACAACTACAATAAAAAAACTTCTGTAAAGGTAAATAATGAGGCAATCAGAATCCTGAAAAAACTTGGGATTTATATTCTGGCACACTTGATTGTGAGGCCTGAATATACTCGCGAAGATTTTGACAAACTGTTTAATTATGTACATGAAAACAAACTGTTCAGACCTGCCTTTCCGGTTCTTACACCCCTTCCGGGAACTGAACTGTTTGAACAAACACAGGATGATTTTCAGATAAAAAATTACGATTTCTTCGATTTTACTCACTCAATTTTACCAACAAAACTCGATTCGAAGGAGTTTTACAGACAATTATCGGGACTTTATAAAAAAAGCTATTCCATTTCCCGGCTTGCAAAACATAAATTAAACCGAATGATATCGAAGAACGAATCGACTTCGTTTACAAGTAATACCGATGGAATAAATATTTTAAAAATAATTCTGGTAAATTTATTCACTTACCGCAAATTTATAAAGCTTAGAGATTCATATCAAAATATCATTGTTTCAGGAAATAAATAAATCAATTCAGACGCGGTTTCCTGAATTCAATAAGATAACCGTTTCCTTTCCAGATATTTTCAAGTTTGATA
>JBDLJS010000049.1:0-30535 GCA_039714235.1 Bacteroidota bacterium
GTCCACGCATTTTGTAAAGCCCATTTTATTGAGCCCGTGCCGTTTTTCGAAACATTTGGATCAGCTACATTAACAAGGGTAATTAACCCTGAACTTGCTGAAGGAGTTTTCCACGAGAATGAAAAACAAACGGTTTCATTAACAGGAGAAATAAATTTGGATGTTCCGCGAATTCATGACCACAAATATTCAACGGTTCACATTTTATATAATGGCAGGGAATTAAGTCACGATAAGGATTTTAAAATTCTTTCAACAGAAAAACCAAAAATAAAAATATTGGATAAAAATCTCTTTGGCAAAGAGGTATCATTGAGTTATGACGCTGTTGATTTCAGCTCTTTTTCCCACCCTGCCAGTTGTCCGTCCGATCCTCGAGGCTGGGAATTGCAGGAAAAGGTAATTTCATCTGTGATAAAAGAATTAAATCCCCCGAAGTTACACATCAGCCAGGATGAAGCCGGTTTTGTGAACACATGTAGCCAGTGTAAAGCACGCGGGCTTACCAACCAGGAAATAATGATTGACCAGATACAACGGGTTCATAATATAATCAGGAAATACGATAAAAACGTGGAAATTTATATTTGGGGAGATTTATTCAGCGACCTGCAGAACGCACCAAAAATTGGGGCAAAAGGTATTGTAAAAGGCCTCCCGAAAGATATTATGGTACACGATTGGAGTTATACTGCTGTTTATCACAGTGAAAAAATGCAGACCATAAACCAGATGAATTTTTACCTCGACAAAGGATATAAAACCGGTGGTGTTTCGTGGTTCGAACCGGCAAATTTACTCGATATATTACAGGCTGGTGAAGGCAACCACAATTTCATGGGAATAATGCACAGCGCCTGGTCACGTTTTGAACATGGATTATTACCGACAGCCGAAGCCAACTGGACAGGAAAAACAATCTTAAATAAACTGGAATTTTAAGCATGAAAACAATATTTCTAACAATCGCATTTGCAATAACGATAAACACCATTTTATCAGCCCAAAACACAAACATTTCCGAAGAAAATATCCTTGTTTACCGGGCAAGTGAATTTAAAAAATTAACCGATGCCGAAATAGAAAAGAACATTAAAATAATCCTCAATAAAATGACTGTTGAGGAAAAAATCGAATTGATAACAGGTGATGATTTCCGCACCAAACCCAACGCACGTTTGGCAATTCCAGCATTTACAATGACCGATGGCCCTTTAGGCCCTCGCGGCAAAGGACCCAATACGGTTTTTTCGGCACCTGTCAATATTGCTGCTGCATGGGACAGGGATTTAACTTACCGTATAGGAGAGGCCATGGGAGAAGAAACCCGGATCTTAGGATTTAATCTTCTATTAGGCCCTTGCATTAATATTACGCGTGTGCCTTATGGCGGACGTAATTTCGAAAGCTTTGGAGAAGACCCGTACCTGATGTCAGAGATGGTAGTTCCTGTAGTAGAAGGTATTCAAAGTAAAAATGTAGCGACATGTACAAAACATTTTGTTGCCAACAACCAGGAGTGGAACCGTTTTGATGTTAGTTCAAATATAGATGAACGGACAATGCGCGAAATTTATTTCCCTGCTTTTAAAGCTGCTGTACAACGTGCCGGAACTTATTCAATTATGGGAGGATATAACCGCGTAAATGGTACTTATGCCAACGAAAACAAGTATTTACTTAACGATGTACTAAAAGAAGATTGGGGCTTTGACGGTATAGTAATCTCTGACTGGGGTGCAGTTCGTTCAACCATAAAAACCGCAGAAGCAGGCATGGATTTGGAAATGCCGTGGGGCAAATATCTTGGAGAGCCTCTGCTTGCAAAAATTAAAGCAGGCGAGGTTGACGAAACCATTCTCGACGATAAAGTAACCTGTATCCTGCGAATCATGTTCCGCATGGGTCTGTTTGGCGAAACACCCGACATGTACGGAGGTTATATAAACTCCGATAAAAACAAAGCCCTTGCTTTGGAGGCTGCCCAAAAAAGTATTGTGCTGCTTAAAAACGAAAACAATACTCTCCCACTCCATAAAAGTAATCTTAAAACAATTGCAGTTATTGGCCCCAACGCGGCAACAGCACGTCTTGGTGGCGATGGTTCGGGACACTCCGATGCAATCAATCCTGTTTCTCCTCTCGAAGGAATTAAAAATTTTGTTGGCGACGATGTTGACATTAAATACGCTTTTGGAGTTAAACTAAAAAGAAAAGACCTCCCTATTGCTCCTGAAAGTATGTATTTCCTCGAAGATGGAAAAACTCCGGGAATACGCGTAGAATACTGGAATAATAAAAAACTGGAAGGGCTGTCGGTTGCAAAAGGTATCGATAAAAGTATAAACCACTCGTGGGGATTTGAAGAGTCGCCGGTACAGGGTGTTGTTAACGATGATAAATTTTCCGTTCGCTGGACAGGAAAATTCAAATCGCCCGGTAAAGGAATTTACGAAATAGGTGTTAAAGCCGACAATGGCGTCAGACTGTACCTCAATGGAAATATTGTTATCGACTCGTGGACTGACCAGGCGCCCGGGCAGTTTAAAACCGAATATTACGAGTTTGAGGAGGAAAAGCTCTACGACATCAAAGTTGAGTTTTACGAAAATATAGGT
Organism: Bacteroidota bacterium; assembly: GCA_039714235.1. Classification (GTDB taxonomy): domain Bacteria; phylum Bacteroidota; class Bacteroidia; order Bacteroidales; family Prolixibacteraceae; genus Draconibacterium. The sequence continues at coordinate 2,619 of JBDLJS010000049.1, forward strand.
ACATGCAGAGCCCGGCTCGGAATTGCACCAGTTGAAAAAGGCAATGAATTACAGGAAGCTGTTGATATGGCAAAAAATGCCGATATGGTTATCCTCAACCTTGGATTGGCTAAAAACTACGAAGGAGAACAGCGTGACCGCGATTATCTGGAATTGCCGCCTATGCAAATAGACCTTCTGAACGAAGTATTGAAAGTAAATAAAAATATAGTTGTTACTCTAAACAATGGTTCGGCAATGCTTATAAGCGACTGGATTGATAAAGTGCCGGCTGTTGTTGATGCTCTTTATCCGGGAGAACAAGGAGGAACTGCACTTGCACAAATACTTTTCGGAGAAATAAATCCATCGGGGAAACTTCCGTTTACCTGGATGAAAAGGTGGGAAGACCACCCTGCTGCCAAAACTTATCCTGGCGAAAGAGAAGAGGCATATTATTCCGAAGGTATTTTTATGGGATACCGTCACTGGGATAAAAACAACATTGACCCTCTTTATGAATTTGGTTACGGACTCTCCTACACCACTTTTGAATATTCCGGAATGAAGCTCTCAACCGATAAAATTGCTCAGAACGATACCCTGAAAATTTCGTTAACGGTAAAAAACACCGGCAATATTGATGGCGACGAGATTGTACAGTTGTACATCAGCGATAAAGAAGCCAGTGTTGAACGCGAAGTCAAAGCACTTAAAGAGTTTACACGAGTAAGTTTGAAGGCCGGTGAAAGCAAAGAGGTTTCTTTTAAAATAGATAATAGTGCATTGTGGTTTTACGATACTGAAACAAAAAATTGGAAAACAGAACCGGGAAAATTTAAAGTGCTTGCAGGTGCATCATCACGTGATATCCGATTAACAAAAGACTTTACTTTAAAGTAAAATAAAAATGAGAAGTATAAAAATCAAACAACTAATTGTTCCGATAATATCACTCCTTTTGCTAATTATTTTTTTTAATGTATCAGCACAGGAAAAAACCAGTAGATCGTCTGCAACAAAAAGGCCGGACACAATAGAGCCAATTACTGCTCCATTTGATATGCCCCAACTTAAAAAGCCTGTATTTCCCAACAGAACATTTAACATTGTTGATTACGATGCGGTAAACGATGGTAAAACAAAAAATACAGAGGCGTTTAATAAAGCAATTGAAGCATGTTCAAATGCAGGTGGAGGTAAGGTTTTGGTCCCGGCAGGGAAATGGGTTACTGGGGCTATACACCTAAAAAGCAATGTTAACCTGCATTTTGAAGAAGGAGCCGAATTACATTTTAGTGAGGCCTCTGACGATTATCTGCCGGTTGTCCTCACTCGCTGGGCAGGTCTGGAAGTGTATAACTATTCGGCGCTGATTTATGCCTACGGATGTGAAAATATTGCCATAACAGGGCCGGGTAAACTATACGGGCACGGCGAAAGCTGGTGGCACTGGAAAAAAAGAGGCGAATACACAGCAAAATTTGTTTACGAGAACCAGGTATTAAAAAATATCCCAACCGAAAAACGAATATACGGGACACCTGTTGCCGGCCTCAGACCACAGTTTATTAATCCGGTTAATTGTAAAAATGTATTGTTCGAAGGATTTCAAATTGCCCAACCGGGACCGTTCTGGACGTTCGATATTACCTATTGCGAAAATGTAATTGTCAGAGGTTTACAAATCGACACTTACGGAGGGAAAAACACGGATGGCATTAACATCAATTCAACAAAGAATGCCCTGGTAGAGTATTGCTCGATAAACTCGGGCGACGATTGTGTTGCGCTTAAATCGGGAATAAACGAAGATGGATGGCGAATTGGGCTTCCAACCCAAAATGTTGTTATCAGAAACATTCAGGGACTTAAAGCCCATGGCGGGATTGTAATAGGCAGCGATATGTCGGGCGATATTAGAAATATTTATGCCTACAACTGCAAATTTACCGGCACCGACAAGGTAATAAGGCTGAAATCCAATGCATCGCGTGGTGGTACAGTCGAGAATATTTGGTATAACAATATCGAAATGAACGACATCGAGGGAGAAGCAATAATAATCAACACCAACTATGGCGCCTATATGGCTTCTGATAATGGTAGTGCCTACCCTGTATTCAGAAATATTAAATTCAGCAATATCACCTGTAAAAATGCCGGTGTAGCTTTAAATGTGAAGGGAACAAAAAACAGCCCAGTCGAAAATATTACACTCGAAAATATAAAGATTAAGGCCGAAGCCGGGATGAAATTCGACTGGGTAAACGGGATCGAATTTAATAAAGTAAAAATTACACCTCAATATGGAGATACCATATTGTTTACAAACTGCAAAAGCATAAGCGGTTATTCACTCCAAATGCCCGGTGTTAAATCAAACAATGTAAATGAAGAAAATTTTATAACCGATATCGATATTACGGGTAAAATCAAGAACGAAAATCCCGATTATCAAAACATTTTCTATAATTCAGGCAAAAACGGTTTAACCGGAGAATACTATAACAATAAAAATCTTGAAGGCAAACCAGTTCATGTAAGGATAGATAAACAGATAAACTTCAACTGGGAATACGGTTCTCCTGCAAATGGAGTAAACAACGACAGGTTCTCGGCACGATGGAGCGGGCAGTTAAAAGCGCCGGGCAATGGCAAATATGATATTGGCATGAAATCAGATAACGGGTTTAGGCTGTTTCTTAACAATATTATTGCTATTGATGCATGGAACAGCCACGAGGCCGGTAGCTATAAAGGAAAAGCAGTTCGGCTGGAAAAGGATAAATTATACGACATTAAAATTGAATTTTTTGAGAATGTTGGAACTTGCAGCGCAATTTTTAATCTTGAAAAATACAAGATCAAGCCCGAAATTCCTGCTGTGTACTACCAAACTGATATAAATAAACTTATATCAATCAATAGTGAATCTGATGCTTTAAGGAAAAGAGATGAACTGATAAATTTCATTTTTGGTGATGATGAGTTGCCATTTAATAAAGAACCGGAAATCTTAACTGAAAATTATATCGATTCAGCCTACTGCGATATCGAAATGCTAAAGTCTATTACCAAAATGGAAGTTAAAATGGAATACGGATTGAAATCTGTTATTTACCACTTTAATCCTAAAAACAAAAAAAACAAAGTTGTATTATACCACCAGGGGCACAGGGGCGATTTTATTAGCGGCAAATCATTAATAAAAGAATTTCTAAACAATGGCTATTCGGTTCTGGCCTTTGCTATGCCACTGATGGGGATGAATAACCAACCCGTTGTAAACGATCCAGACCTGGGGCAAATACATTTGACACAACATGAACATCTGAAATTCTTGAATCCTGAAAACGGCCATCCGGTAAAATATTTTGTCGAACCTGTAATAACAGCAATAAACTACCTTGAAAAGAATTTCAATTTTAAAGAAATTGAAATGGTTGGAATCTCCGGTGGTGGTTGGACAACAACTTTAGCAGCAGCAATAGATACAAGAATTAAAATGAGCTTTCCAGTTGCCGGCAGTTATCCGGTTTATCTGAGGTCGGGTTCTGATAAGGACTGGGGAGACTGGGAACAAACTATTCCTGAATTGCTTAGGACCGCAAACTTTCTGGAATTATATATACTGGGAGCGTATGGCAACAACAGGAAACAGGTTCAGATAGTAAATAAATACGATGCGTGTTGTTATGGCGGGACTAAATGGAAAACCTATTTTCCGGAAGTCTCCAATTGTGTTGAAAAACTTAATAAAGGTAAATGGGATTTATGGTTAGACGATACACACAAAGAACATAAAATCTCAAAATATATTTTACAGAATATTTTAAGTGAAATTTTAAAATAAAGTTGCACAACTGTTTATTAACACTTTGAATAACTTTTATTTACAAACAATTTTAATCATATGAATATTAAAATATTATTCCTGCTTCTCTTTTTACTCAATTTTACCGTCAGTATAAAAAATGAAACTGTTAAAGGTGTGATAGAAAAAGCTGTTGCTGAAATTTACAATACTATTGATAGTAAAGATTTAAATACTCTCACAGACAAATTTGTGTTGAATCTATTCAACCATAAGGAACTTAATATTTTAGCTACGAAATATTGGTACTTCGATATAAATACACCTTCCATAGTGTCGGTTATGCGTAGCACAGGACAAAACACCGTTCCATTTTGGTTACCCGTAAATGGATTTATAAAAACCGGACTGATTGTTAAAAACGAGTACTACACATACGAAGTTTGGCAAAAAGAGTATAATCCAGGACGTGTTGAATTAGGAATTAACGGTTTCGACGACCATAATAAGCACTACTTCGTTTCTGTAAAATCTAAAAACGAAAAATCAGAATTAACTTTAAAGAATTTCTTCCCTGCAAATCAATTTGTTACCACAATGGATATCGGGGCATTTACTTACCATGATTGGGATGAACTGACACTAACTGTGGTACCTGACCAATTAAAAGGAGGAAAACTATTAACTACCATTAGGGGCAGATCGAGAGAAGCTCATTTGATTAACGCTTTCAGGGAAACACCATTCCCCTCATCAGAAGAATCCGATCAGGTAATGCTTACCTGGAGTAAAAGCACTAAATCAACACAATCAGTTCAATGGCGGACCGATACCACATCAAACAACGGCGTCGTACGTTATTGGAAAAAAGGTGATGATAAAGACAACTTTATTCAAACAGAGGCAGAGAGAAAATTAATGGAAGACCGGATGTTGCAAAACGACAGATTTATAAACCGTCATACTGCACTTATCGCAAATTTGAAACCAAATACAACTTACAACTACATAGTTGGCAACCCTGACAATAATAAGTGGAGTGATACAAATGAATTTAAAACAGAACCTGAATCCACTGATCAGTTTTCGTTTGTTTATTTTGGCGACACACACAAATCGCCTCAGTGGGGACAATTGATAAATGACTCATATAAACGTTTCCCTGATGTATCATTTTATACCCTGGGCGGAGATATGGTTGCTTCAGGATTATTCCGAAACGATTGGGATATATTTTTTAATTATGCTGAAGAAGTAATAAAAAACAAACCCCTGATGCCTGTTTTGGGAAATCATGACGATCAAAACGGATTGGGAGCAAAAATGTATATCGATCTGTTTGACCTTCCTGAAAACGGGCCTGATAAAATTCCCGGAGAATACTCATACAGTTTTAAATATGGAAATGCCCTCTTTTTGATGTTAGCATCCACCAGACCTATTAATGAACAAAGTGCCTGGATAGAAAACCAACTAAAAAATAGCGACGCAACATGGAAATTTGCAATATTTCATTTTCCTCCTTACTCTGCCGACGAAGATTACCCTAACATCAGAAAAGAATGGGGTAATATATTCGATAAATACCATGTTGATATGGTTTTTAGTGGCCATGTACACTATTATATGAGAACAAAACCAATGTTTGCCGAAAAACCGGTGACGAAACCGTCAGACGGAACGATATATATTGTTTCGGTTGCCGTACCTGCCAGAGAACTTTCATTGCCTGATAAAAATTATGTTGAAGTAAGAAGTACAGAACAAGATTACTATTATCAGAAAGTTGATATTAACGGAAGTGAATTTAATTACAAAACATATAATTCCTCAGGCATTTTAATCGACAGTCTAAATATCATTAAACAGTAACAAATTCAAAAATGAAATTCCAGAATTTAAGTAAATCAAGAATACAAAATAGATAAACTGACTTAGAAATTATTTCATGGATGACAAAAGAAAAAACACATGTGATTTAGTTAAAGGTAGCGAAACAGTTCAACTTTACGTTCACGATGTTGAAGCAAGCCTGGAAAGGCCTTTTAAAGAGCTTAAAGGATTTGCAAAAGTTACTCTCGAACCGGGAGAAGTAAAAACAGTTACCTTGCAACTAGATAAACGGGCATTTTCGTATTACGACGATAAAACAAAAGAATGGGTTGCTGAACCGGGTGAATTTGTTGTGCTTGTGGGAACATCATCACAAGATATTAAATTAGAGAAAAAAATAACATTGAAATAAAACTTATGAATAATAAACTTTTAATTATCCTTTTCGCTGTTATCCCTTTGCTGTCATGCGGCCAGCAGGAATTTATGCAGACAGAGATATTTCCATTGCAGGAAGAGCATGCACATGGTGCCACAATTGTTGAACTTAAAAACGGCGATATGCTTGCTGCATGGTTTCAGGGGCATGGCGAACGCTGGGCCGACGATGTGAGAATTATGGGTGCCCGCTTACTAAAAGGAGAAAAAAAATGGACAGAACCATTTATTATGGCAGATGTTCCTGATTTCCCCGATATAAACCCGGTTTTATTTATCGACCAGCAAGAAACTTTATGGTTGGTATGGTACACTGTTATTGCCAATCAGTGGTCAACATCGCTGCCAAAATACCGTAAAAGCACCAACTATATGCAGAAAAGTGGTCCGCCGAAGTGGGACTGGCAGGATGTAATTCATTTTAAACCGGGAGATAAAACAGAAAAGGGAATTCAACCCGGCGATAAATTTGTTCAATCCGTAAAAGAGCAGATAGAAATTCAAAAAGAAATTCTGACTAAAGCGGGAGCCACTGAAGAACAGTTGGCAATGTATGATAAATACTCAGGGGAACAACTGGACAAAGCAAAGGGCAAAGATATGGTTCGCAGCGGAGATATATTTTTGGAAGACGGCAAACGAAAAAGCGCCCAACTGGGGTACCCTTATTTTAGGCGAATGGGCTGGCAAACTAAAAACAAAGCAGAATTTGTTGGCGACCGTATCATTATTCCATTCTATTCCGATGGCCTCGATTTTTCAATTATGGCAATTACCGACGATTTTGGGAAAATATGGAAATTCAGCACGCCCTTGGTTGGAATCGGCAACATTCAACCTACCATGGCTTTCAAAAAAGATGGCACAATTGTAGCTTATATGCGCGATAACGGTCCGCCACCACAACGCCACCCGATAAGCGAATCGAAAGACAACGGATTAACCTGGTCATCGGTAATAGACTCTGAAGTGCCAAATCCAGGATCAGGTTCCGATATGGTTACTATGACAAACGGCAACTGGGTTTTGGTTTATAACGACACCGAAGATGGCAGACACTCGCTGGCAATTTCATTATCGGAAGACGAAGGAAAAACATGGAAATATACCCGCCACATCGAGCTCGACCAGAATCCTGATAAAGACAAACGGAATAAATATGCCTATCCGTCGCTAATTCAGGGAAAAGACGGGATGATTCATGTGGTTTACAGCTATCATAAATACAATAAATTACCTTACGACGAGGATACGATAAAGTATATCAGACTAAGTGAGGATTGGATAAAAAACGGAAATTAAATCAATGAGAATTTCAATACTTTTCATTTTTCTTTTGTTTTGGAGTTGCAACTCACTCACGGTTGAAAACAATCCGGGTGATTTAAAACAGATTCTGGAAGAATTTCACAATCCTGCATCACAAAAAGTTCTGATTGCATCGCACCGTGCAGCCAATAAAAAATACCCCGAAAACTCACTTGCCGCCATTCAGTACTCCATTGAAACAAGTGTAGATATCGTTGAAATTGACATTCGTACAACAAAAGACGGGAGGCTGGTTCTGATGCACGACGAAAACATCGACCGCACCACAAATGGTGAAGGAAAAGTAAGCGACGTTACTTATGCTGAGCTTTCAAAATATAAACTCGATTCAAAAAGCGGCGATACTATCAGCCATAAAATACCACTTATCGAAGAGGCACTCAATCTGGCAAAAGGAAAAATAATGGTTGACCTCGATATTAAAGAAGTAGGTATTAAACCGTTGGTGGAACTTGTAAAAAAAACAGGCACCGAAAAACAGGCAATATTTTTTGATGGAGACTTCGCCGTTCTGGATTCGGTGTTAATTATGGATTCGACGCTTTTAATAATGCCACGGAGCCATTCGTTTGAGGAAACAGTTCAAATTATCGAACGCTACCACCCTCCTGTTATTCATATCGATAAAGATTTTTACACCGAAGAAGTAGTAAAAACGATAAAAGAAAGTGGAGCCAGAGTATGGATAAATGCACTCGGTGTACCCGATGTAAAAGCCCGAATTGGATTTCTTGGGTGGGGATATTCACCTTTAACTAAAAATGGAGCTAATATTATTCAAACAGACTTGCCTGAAAAAGTGGATAAGTTTCTGAGGAATAATAATTAAAGTAAAATAAGTATGAAGAAGTGGATTAAAATTACCGTAATCGTTTTCGCATTATTATTGCTGATAATTCTCGGAGTACTGGTTTATTCAGTTGAAAGAATAAATACAACCCCTTTTTTTGAAACCGAATATTATAAAAATACTACAGACAGACTCAATCAAACCCTGGAAGCCCGAAACACAGTTACAGGAGAACTGTCAGCCGGTTTTGCTTCGGTAAATATTACTCCTGAGATTGCGCAGGGCAATCAGGTTCCGGAAGCAGGCAAATTTAATAGTTTAAAACTGGCCGGTTTTGGAGATGGACAAATGGCTACTGGTGTTCATGACTCTTTGTTTGCAAAAGCAGTTGCAATGGAGGTAAATGATGAAAAGGCAATTTTGGTTAGCGCCGACTTGCTTTTAATACCCCCTGATGTAATTGATGTCGTGACGACAAAGCTTGCAGAACATGGGATTTCCCGCAAACAGCTTTACTTTGGTGCAACACATACGCACTCCGGCTTTGGAAATTGCATTCCCGGTTTTGTCGGTAAACAGTTTGAAGGAGATTACCAGCCAGAGGTTGTTGAATGGCTTAGTAAGAAAATTACAGATGTGGTTTTAAGATCGGTCGACGATTTAAAACCAGCAAAAATTGCCAACGGCTCTATTTCGGCACCTGCTTATGTTGCAAACCGGATTATTGGTGAAACAGGGCGGCTAAACGACAAGCTTTCAGTTATTTCAATCAAACAGCAAGAAGGTAAACATGCAGTAATCGGAATTTTTGCTGCACATCCAACAATTCTCGGCTCCTGGAACGACCAACTCAGTGGCGACTATCCAGGGTATTTCCAGCGCACACTTGAAAGTAACGGGATTGATATAGCAATGTTTTTTGGAGGAACACTTGGCAGCCATACCAACCGTGGAATAGGCTCAAAATTTGAAAAAGCCGAATTTGTGGGAAGGTCCTTGGCAGACTCTGCTTTGGTTGTCCTGGCTAAAATGGAATATACTGACAGCGTTCTGTTTTCAGGAATCTCAACCGAAATAGAAATCCCTAAACTTCAGATTATTTATATTACCGATAATTTAAGGCTTTCGCCACAGGTTGGTAAAAAACTAATGTACGAAACAGACTCTCCTCTTCTGCAGGGGTTTCGTTTAAATAACTTTATTTGGCTTACTCAACCCTGCGAATTTAGTGGTGAACTTTCAATCGACCTGAAAAATGCGCTTGAAGTAAAAGGATATAATTCGGCAATTACCAGCCTTAATGGTCAATATCTCGGCTATGTTGTACCTTCAAAATACTATTACTTCAACACGTACGAAGCCCGTCTGATGGGTTGGTATGGACCTTGGATGGGCAATTATTTAATGGAATTAAATTATACTATCGCGAATAACTTAACTGGTGTAAAATTGTAATACTTCACGTTAAAATTTAATGTATTTACATTAAAAAGAACGAAATAAATAGATAATTAAATGTATATTTTTGTGTTTTATAATTAAAAATTAACGTCTCACATGAAACGAGCAAATAAAAAACTAAAGTACCTCTCCGGGCTTTTCATTTTGTTTGTAATAGTTGTTTCATCTGTTTTCCATTATCGGATACAAATAATTGATGCATTGAATGAAACGCCCCAAAGTTCTTTTGATATTAAGATTTCAACATTGCGAATAATATTTGAGCCTGTCTTTGGCCCTCTTCTTTTCTTTAACAGGGGACTGTATGCACTGGAGGAACTACTTTTTACGCTCTATTGTGTACTCATTCTTTTTCTGATTTATTCTCTATTCAAATTAGTAACAAAAGAAAGAGCTGTAAAAAAAAGATATTTATTAAATCAAATATCAAATCTGCCTTTTATTATTGGATTATGGTTTGCAACATTTATTATAATCATATTTTTAAGCGCTTACCTTCCTTCAAACACAATCACAAATAACTCTCCAAATACAATTTTGGTAAATACTCACTCCCACTCACAGTTTAGTCACGATGGATTAATATCGCAGGAAAACCTCTGGAAATGGCACAAAAAAAATAGTTTTGATGCCTTTTTTATTACCGAACACAACAACCATGACAGAATCATTGACTTTGTAACAGCACAACGAAACGGAGACTACCCAACTCACCCTTTGGTGATTGCAGGTGAAGAATTTTCAGGTACAAACCACCTCAGTCTTTTGGGATTAAAAAGAAATTTCAATACCGAAGGCTACACCGACCAAACAGCAATCGATTCAACTAGGGGAAACAGAGGGACAATACTGGTAAACCACTGGTTCGACGGCGAACACATGACATTGGAATATTATAATAACCTTGGAGTAGATGGTTTTGAAATAGAAAACACAGCTACCGATAAAGCCTGTAACAGAGAAGTTTACGAACGGATAAAAAACTTTTGCAAATCAAATAATTTATTAATGGTTGGCGGTGTCGATTTTCATGGTTACGGAAATGTCTGTTCTTTATGGAATGCAATGGAAATACCGGATTGGCACAACCTTGAAATGCAGGAAAAAGAAGAAGCGATTCTCGACATCATTAAAAATCGCGACCAAAGCAAACTAAAGGTACTGAAGTATGACGACAGACCGTATTATAAAAAAGAGCACCTGTTTTGGAGACCTTTTGCAACGCTCTTTAACTACTTCCGTACTCTTAATATTTGGCAGGTTTTGTCATGGATTTTATGGACTGTATTGATAGTAACCTTAAACTCAAAAATAAAAGACAGTGATAAACTGAAACAGATTATAACATGGAACAAAACTTTGCCTGTTGCAGCGGTTTTAAGTTCTTTGTTCCTGTTGGTTTTAGCAGCTTTTTATCATGCTGAAAGCGTAAAACTGGGAGGTACCGACAATGATGTTTATAAAGAATACAACATAATATTAATATTCGTCGGGACTGCTTTATTTTTGTATTCGGGAGTTATTGCCTGGTTTAGATTATTTAGACAAAATAAATATCATTTGTCTCAATGAAGAAATGGATTAAAAACATATTAATCGTTGTTACAATAATTGTTGTAATAGCATATTTCTACTGGGTACTTCCGTTTTGGGGAATGCCATTTAACGCACAACGTCACGGTCAACTTCCGCTCACCCCGGCATGGGCTCTGGAGCCCTGGCTATGGGAAGACGACGTTAACACTGCCGAATACGTCGACGAATTGCTTGAAGGTTATAAAAAGCATGACATCCCGGCAAGGACAATTCTTATCGATAGTCCGTGGTCGTTACGCTACAATGATTTTGAGGTGGATACAGCACGATATCCAAATCCTGAAAAATGGTTTAAAAAACTGCAGGATAATGATTACCGTGTCGTGTTATGGATGACAACCATGGTTGACAGCTATAGTAAAGACACAAAAATCAAAAATTCTGAAGACTGGTACAACACTGCAAAAAATAATGGATACCTGATTACAGGAAAAACTCCAAATAAATGGTGGAAAGGCAAAGGTGGTTTTATCGACTACACGAATCCAGAAGCCGCTGCATGGTGGCATGGCTTACAGCAAACCGTTTTCGATTATGGTATTGACGGCTGGAAACTGGATGGAACAGCAACCCTTTTTTATTCAAAATTTGCAGGCATTCCTTTCCTGTATAAAAAATCGAGCAAAGGTATAATCAGTGCCAGAAAATACATGGATTTATACTACCGCAATGAATATCAGTATGGATTAACTAAAAATCCTGAGTTCGTTACACTTTCACGCTCCATCGACAGAAAATGGCTGCATCCCGAGGGTTTTTCTCCTTTCGGTGCATCGCCGGTAAACTGGGTAGGCGATCAGAAACATACCTGGGAATCGGAAAGGAATAATGAACAAACCAAAGATTTAGCCTACGAAGGAATTGAAGGAATAGGTATGGCAATTGAACACATTTTAGAAAGTGCCAAACTGGGATATAATATCGTAGGCTCAGATATTGCAGGTTTTTCAGGCGATTCTATCCCTCCCCGGTTGTACATTCGCTGGACACAGTTCTCAACCTTTTGCGGACTGTTTATGAATGGTGGACATGGTGAACGCCGGCTTTGGAAACGCAGCACTGAAGAATTGGAAATTATCCGTAAATTCTCGTGGCTGCACAACGAACTCATTCCCTACATGTATCATTACGTTGTTACTGCACATAACAATGGCAGGCGATTACAAACACCAATAAAACTAGGAAAATTCCAATACATGTTTGGCGACGATTTACTGGTAGCCCCAATTTATGCCGACTCAAAATCTCGAAGTATTTCGCTGCCCAAAGGTAAATGGCGATACTTTTTTAACGATACAGAATTACTTGATGGCAACCAATCTTTTGAGCGTGAATATCCGCTTTATGATTTCCCTGTGTATGTAAAAGAGGGGGCAATTATCCCAATGGATATAAAAAGGCCGTATTCAGGATTTGGAACCAAAGAAAACGAAGGAGTTATAACGCTCCTGATATATCCCTACAAGGAAAACAGTTTCAATTATTACCATCCCAATAGTCCTGAAACAACAACAGTTATTTCTTATACAAAAACAGAAAAAGAGTTAGAAATTAGTGTGCAGGGAAATGAATTGGCTCACATAATAAATGTACATTTAAGTGAAAAACCTGAAAGTGTTGAGATAAACGATATTTTACTGATTGAAAATATTGACTGGCAATATAATTCATCAAAGCAAAAGCTTCTGATAAATACCAACGAAAAACTAAATTGCGATTACAAAATTAAATATTAGAAATATGAAGACTTTTCTATTCATCTTAACAGTGTTGTTTCTGTTCTCATCATGTAAAAAAACCGACTCCAATAAAACAGAGGCAGAAAAACTGGGATTCGAAAAAGATAAAAAAGTACTGATTTTACATGCCGATGATGCAGGGATGAGCCTCGAGGCAAATGATGCGATTGCCAAATATATGGAGGAAGGACATATCCAATCAACAGCAGTAATGGCTCCCTGTCCTGCATTCGAAAGTTTTATTGACTGGGCAAAAAATCATTCACAAAACGATATCGGTATGCACCTAACTCTTACCAGTGAGTGGAAAACATATCGTTGGCCTTCGGTAACCGATTCTGCTAAAGTGCCGGGATTAATAGATACGGAAGGAAAACTCTGGCACGAAGTACCCGATGTAGTTCAACACGCCAGTGCAGAAGAAGTGGAGACTGAAATTCGTGCGCAAATAGAACTGGCAAAATCATTAGGCTGGAATCCAACACATATTGACACACATATGGGAACTTTGTACGGTTCGCCTGAATATGTGAAAGTATATTTAAAAGTTGCCGAAGAATATAAAATCCCGGCAATGGTTATAAATCTTTCGAACGAAAAAGTGCTGGAAGGATTCCGCAAATCAGGTTATCCGCTTACCGAAGAGGTTGTAGAAATGGTGGCAAACTACTCCATGCCAAAACTCGATTTCTTTACAAGTGTGCCGGGCGGCAAAAATTATGAGGAGGTAAGGAAAAACTTTTTCAAACTTGTAAAATCGATCGATGCAGGCCTTACCGAAATAATATTTCATCCTTCAACCGAAACAGAAAATGTAAAAACCATAACAAACTCGTGGCAACAAAGAGTTTGGGAAGCACAACTATTTGCCGACCCTGTAGTAAAAGAGTTTTTTAAAGACGAAGGTATTGTCTTTACTAACTGGATTGAAGTTATGGAACGGTATAATAAATCAAACAGTTAGATGAAAAATTACTTGAAATTAATTGTATTAATAGTCCCTGCAATATTTCTTTTTGCTTGTACTTCAACAGAAGAAAAAAAGGCAAATATTGATTATGTGAATCCATACATCGGAAATGTGGGGCACCTGCTGCAACCCACAAGGCCAACAGTTCAGTTGCCCAACCAGGCCATTCGGATGTACCCGGTCAGGGCCGATCATCTCGATGATCAGATTAGCTTTTTTCCTTTTACACTTGTTTCTCACCGTCAGGGCGAGCTCTTTGGAATCTTGCCCGGCACAGGAAATCCGGATAACAACACCTGGAACAAAAGGCAAACCTACGACCATGATTTGGAAGTGGTTCTCCCTTGGTATTATTCAACATATCTTATCAATGATGAGATTGAAACGGAATTTGTACCAGGAGAAAAAGCCGGTTTTTTCCGTTTTACTTTCCCTGAAGGCTCAGAAAGAAAAATAAAATTACACATAAACAACGAAGGTAAATTCGAAAAAGTATCAGATAGCGAATTTACAGGGGTTGAATCTTTCGAAGACATGAACGTGTATTTTTACGGCGAGTTTAACCAGAAGCCAATTACTGTTCTGGATGAAGCGAATAAGTGCCTTTGGGCATCTTTCGGGGAGAACATCCAGACTGTTGAATTCAAGTATGCCATTTCATTTATCAGTAGCAAGCAGGCTAAAAAGAACCTAAACGACGAAATTCCTGATTGGGATTTTGAGAAGCTGAAAACCGATGGACAAAAGGTCTGGAAAAATGCACTTGACCAGATCAAAGTTAAAGGCGGAACCGAAGCTCAGAAGAGAGCATTTTACACAGCGCTTTACAGAACCTGTGAGCGCATGGTAAACATTAGCGAAAACGGGAGTTATTACAGTGCATACGACCACCAGGAGCATAGCAGTGACCGTGATTTTTATGTCGACGACTGGGTTTGGGACAGCTACCTCACTCACCACCCATTACGTATGATTCTTAATCCGGAACTGGAAGCCGACATGCTGCAATCGTATGTGAGCATGTACGAACAAAGTGGCTGGATGCCCCAGTTTCCGCTGCTTCACAAAGATAATCCTGCGATGCATGGTTTTCATTCCACCATCGTTTTTCTTGATGCTTACCGGAAAGGTATTCTCAATTTCGATATAAAAAAAGCCTATGAAGGGATGAGAAAAAATGCGACCGATGCTACCATGCTCCCCTGGGTAAACGAGGGAAAAACTGAACTGGATGATTTTTATCGTAAAAATGGCTACTTCCCTGCACTGAAGATTGGTGAAGAGGAATTTGTCGACCGGGTACATGGTTTTGAAAAACGACAAAGCGTGGCCATTACAGTAGCCCACAGTTACGACGACTGGGCATTAGCTGAAATGGCAAGAGAAATAGGAAAAACTGATGATTACAATTATTTCAGCAAAGAGTCGAAAAATTACAGAAACCTCTACCGTGCCGATAAAAAACTGATGTGGCCCAAAGATGCTGATGGGAACTGGCTGGACATTGACCCTAAATTCGACGGAGGCCCTGGAGGACGTGATTATTACGATGAGAACAATGGTTATACCTATGCCTGGCAGGTGCAGCACGATATCCCCGATTTAATCCGGTTAATGGGTGGAAAAAAAAAGTTTATTGAAAACCTCGACCAACTTTTCCGCGAAGATTTGGGTCGAAGGAAATGGCAATTCTGGGCAAAATTTCCAGACGCCACAGGACTGGTGGGACAGTATTCCATGGGAAACGAGCCCAGTTTTCATATACCTTACCTGTACAATTACGCAGACCAACCATGGAAAACGCAAAAACGAATCCGCTTTTTGTTAGATACCTGGTTTCAGGACAATATCTTTGGAATTCCAGGAGACGAAGATGGTGGAGCAATGTCGGCCTTCGTTGTCTTTTCAATGATGGGTTTTTACCCGGTTACTCCCGGTTTACCTGTTTATACAATTGGTAGTCCGGTGTTTGAAGAAGTGACAATAGACCTTCCAAACGGAAATACTTTTACAATTAAAATTGACAACTACGGATTAAAAAATAAGTACATTCAATCAGCAAAACTGAACGGGAAAGTATTAGATACTCCGTGGTTTACACACAAAGAATTATTGAACGGTGCTACCCTTGAACTGTTAATGGATGAATACCCAAACAAAAATTGGGGAAATAAATAAGGCTGAAAGCCTTAAAGATTATAGCATAGGGCAACACCCTATGATTATAATGAATATTAAAATGAATATAAACCCTGTAGGAGCGCAACTTTATAAAGATAAATTATGACGATAGGTAGAGGAGTCAAAAATCAAATATTATGAAACAATTACTATTCTCAGGATTTTTATTACTCATATTGAATATCAACGCCCAACAACCAATTTACCACGATATCCCCTTCTGGCAGGACAAAAGCGAATACGTTTATGCCAATGAATCTATGCCGGCCGATTTACAAAAAGTTTATTCCGACCGGAACGGGGTAATTCAAATTTTATCTTCGATAGATTTGTTAAAACCGAGCAGTACGACCTTGGTTACAGAACGCTTGTATCGCCCTCTGGTTGATATGAAGATTCAGGGTTTCGAGATTTATAATAACCAATTTGTTTATTTGACAGATAAAGCTGTACTCAGCAATGCCTGGGCAGGGAAAATCTACATTAAACACAATTTGCCTGAAGCACACTCTTTGGCAGGTGGTTCTGATTTCGATTTTTTAATCGGCTCAGACAATAAACTGGAATATGTAAATAAAACCGGACAATTATGGCAATCAGAGCTTGCAAATACCCATTTGGCAGGGATTAAATACGATAGCGAAGAGGAGGGCTTTTGGGTGCTGGCAAACAACAGTCTTTCATTCTTCAATCCAAAGTCAAAACAAATTAAACAACTACTTGAGGGAGAAAATTTTACCGGTTTTGAAATTCTGAATAACTCTGCTGAATTAATAATAACAACTGCCGACGGATATTCAGTTTTTAATAAAAATGAAAAAAGAATAACAGGAACCAACAAAAAACTTCCCTGTAACAATTTAACGTGCGCGACAGAGATTGGCAATAAGTTGTGGTTTGGTTCTGAACATGGTGCTTTTATGCTTAATGAAGATGGTGGATTTAATTATTATGCTTCAAGGCGTTGGCTGCCTGATGATAACGTAAAACACATTTCAAAAGGACCTGATAATTCTGTTCTTATTCTCACTTCAAAAGGATTGGCAACCATCAAATTTAACCTGATGACTTTGTACGATAAAGCATTGCATTACGAAAAACAGGTTCGTAAAAGACACATTCGCAATGGTTTTAACTGCGATACCTACAGCATGTCAATCCCCGGTGATTTAAGTTCAGGGACAATGGTTGATTCGGATAACGACGGATTGTGGACCTCGATGTATTTGGCCAGCCAGTTGTTCCGCTATGCAGTAACAAAATCGGAAGAGGCGTTGCAAAACAGCATCGAATCGTTTGAGGCAATGGAACGGCTACACGATATAAATCCTATTGAAGGTTTTCCTTCGCGCTCTTATGAACGGAATGGCTACGTTTTACACGACAAAATAAATTGGCATTTAACAAACGATGACTTATGGAAATGGAAAGGTACAACCAGCAGTGACGAAGCCATCGGTCATTATCTGGCATTCGCACTAATTGCTGAAATTGTTGAAGACGAAAATATAAAAGAGCGGGCAATCGGATTAATTGAGAGAATGACCGACCATATTATTGAAAACGACCTGTATTTTGTTGACATCGACGGCAAACCAACACGCTGGGCCCGATGGAATCCGGAATATGTAAATGGATTCAAAAAAAGTGTTGGAGACCGGAAATTGAATTCATCAAACATTATTGGATTTTTACAAACAGCCTGGCATTTTACAGAAAAAGAGAAGTATAAAACTAAAGCTTACGAGTTAATCGAAGAATATGGTTACCTCGAAAACCTGATGCGCCCCATGTCTAAAATTGGAGTTACCGAAGGCGACCATCTTGCTCAGCTGTTATCTGAATCGTGGAACCACTCGGATGACGAAATGTACTTTCTGAGTTACTGGTACCTTTATCCCTATGCATTTACGCCTGAACTTCAACAAAAATATAAAGAGGCCATAAAAGACCACTGGAATATTGAACGCCCGGAAAAAGATGGTTTATGGAACCTTTGTTATGCCATGACCGGTGCCGTTGAATTCGACCACTATGAGTCAATCTGGTTTTTAAAAGAATACCCTCTGGATATGATAAGTTGGACAATTACCAACAGCCACCGGAAGGATATCGAACTATTAGAACCTAACTTCAGGAGACAATCCACTAAAAAAGTTTTACCACCTGATGAAAGGCCAATGTTTAAGCACAACACAAACTGTTTTGAGTTAGACAGAAACGGCAGAGGAATGAGCGAAAACAGTGGTGACTTATTCCTCCTTCCCTACTGGATGGGACGTTATTTGGGTGTAATATCTGAACCAAAAACAAACTAAAAATGAAACGAGCATGTAAAAATTTTTACACACACGAAGATCATTATAAGCGAGTTCCATCGAATACAGCTGAAAATCTTAAATAATAATGAGATGAAGTTTTATATTGGGATTGACATTGGCGGAACCAAAACAGCTGTTTTACTAATCGATGATAACGGGAATGTTCTGGAGCGTAATCAAACAGTAACTGCCGTTGGAAAAGATGCCTGGCAGTTATCAATCGATTTGATAAAAAAACAGATAGCCCAATATCTAAAAATAAAGGATGTGGAATCAATCGGAATTAGCTGTGGTGGTCCGCTCGACAGCAAAAAAGGAGTCATTCTCTCACCCCCGAATTTGCCGGGATGGGATAATGTACCTGTTACCGATATTTTACAAACTGAATTCAGTATCCCTGCGTATTTATTAAACGATGCCAATGCCGGAGCGCTGGCCGAATGGAAATTTGGCGCAGGCAAAGGTGTTGACAACATGATATTTCTAACCTTCGGAACAGGTTTGGGTGCAGGCATTATAACAAACGGAAAGCTTTTGGAAGGCACCAACGATTATGGAGGTGAAGTAGGCCATATCAGATTGGAAAATGATGGACCAATCGGCTATCATAAACGCGGTTCGTTCGAAGGATTTTGTAGCGGAACCGGCCTGGCACAAATGATGTCGTTCGAACTTTTATGCCTTGCTGAAGAAATTGGGCAAAAAGAGATGCTGGCAAAATATAAAATGCCGGGTGAGGTTACCGGGAAAGATGTTGTTGAATGGGCAAAAAATGACGATGAGCTGGCGCTGAAAGTTGTTGAAAAAAGCGGACAATATCTCGGAAAAGGATTATCCGTATTAATAGATATTCTTAATCCCGAACTGATTGTGATTGGAAGCATGGGTGTTCGTTTGGGTGAACTTCTTTTTGAACCTGCCCGAAAAATGATAGAAAAAGAGGCTATTCCGGGAGCCTCATCAGTGTGTAAAATTGTTCCGGCTTCGCTTGGTGAGACTATTGGCGATTATGCTGCACTTTGTGTTGCATTAAACGATTACAGAAATTAATTAAGTATTCGTAACATCAATATTTAAAAATGAAGATTATATCTGTTCTTATTATTTTAATCTTGCTAAACAATTCAGGTTTTAGCCAGATAAATGAATCCGAAAAGTTAACGAAATATGTAAATCCTTTTATCGGAACAGATTACTTCGGACATACTTTTCCGGGGGCTACCCTACCCTTTGCCATGGTGCAGCTAAGCCCAGATACAGGAACCGAAGGCTGGACTTATGCTTCGGGTTACCGGTATGCCGATAACTCAATAATGGGTTTTAGCCACCGACATTTTAGCGGTGTTGGAATGACTGCCCTTGGCGATATTCTGGTAGTGCCTACTGTGGATTACGAAATCCGGGTAAATCCCGGCAGCAAAGAGAATCCTGACGAAGGGTATCGTTCGCGATTCAATAAAAAAGACGAAACAGCCTCTCCTGGATACTATTCGGTTATTCTGAAAGATTACGATGTAAAGGCAGAGCTGACAGTAACCAAACGGGTAGGTTTTCATAAATATACATTTCCTGAAGCCGAAAACGCCCATATTTTATTCGACCTTGGGCACTCGCTGGGGAAACTTTCAGAAAAAAAATCGCACATAAAAATTATAAACAATACCCAAATCGAAGGTTATAAAAATTCACCACAGGGAACGGTTTATTTTGTGGCAGAATTCAGCAAACCATTTGCATCGTACGGAACATGGAACAAAAGCTATAAAAAACCAGAATCTGGCGGAGGGGTAATCAATCCATACAAATCGGCCGAAACAGGGAAAGAGGTTGGTTTGTTTTTAGATTATTCGACCACTGAAAGCGAGGTGGTGATGGTAAAAGTCGCCATTTCATTTGTAAATATTGAAGGAGCCAGAAACAACCTCGAAACAGAACTGCCCAATTGGGATTTTGAAAAAGCACGCAGCGAAGCGGAACAGGCATGGAATAATGAATTGGCTAAAATCAGTACTGAAGGCAGCACAAACAAGGAAAAAACAGTTTTTTATACCGCACTCTACCACAGCCTCTTGTCACAACAAATTTCGAACGATGTGGATGGAAAGTATTTTGGAATGGACGGCCAGGTACACACTGTAAAAGGTTACGATTTCTACCCGTCATTTTCAGCCTGGGATACTTACCGGTCGCAACATCCGTTAATGACCATACTTTACCCCGAACGTACCAACGATATGATAAAATCGATTATCGAAAAAACAAAACATTTCGGATGGCTGCCTGCACAGCACTTTTCAAATATTTTCGGACAGGGAATGGTTGGCGACCACCTTGTTCCAATAGTTGTTGATGCATACATGAAAGGAATTCGTGATTATGATGCAGAATTTATCTACAAAATGATGCACAAAAAGGCTACAGAGCTGGCATCTGCACCAATTAACCCGGAGTATTCGCGTGTGGGGCTTGAATATTTCATGGAGCTTGGTTACATGCCGGCTGATAAAGAAACTGAGTCGGTGCCGGCAACCATGGAAATGGCTTACGACGACTGGTGCCTTGCGCAGATGGCAAGGGAACTTGGGAAAGATAAGGACTATAATTATTTTATGAAACGGGCTGAAAGCTACAAAAATGTGTGGGACAAAGAAACCGGTTTTATGCGCCCGCGTTTGCTCGATGGTTCTTGGCTGAAGATATGTGATGGTGATGCTGAAATTATTAACAATGGCGATCATTCTTATTACAGTTGCTTCGATCCTTTATTAATTGGATTACGCCCCAACCGGCATTACACCGAATCCAATGCCTGGCAATACCTTTGGTCGGTTCAGCACGATGCCGAGGGCTTAATTAAGTTGATGGGAGGTAAGAATAATTTTACTAAAAAACTCGATACTTTTTTTGCCATGAGCCCTGAAGTGAGCGGTCCCAACTATGTGGGTGTTGTAGGAACTATTGGACAATATGTTCAAGGCAATCAACCTTCGCACCATGTAGCTTATTTATATAATTATGCAGGCCAGCCATGGAAAACACAGGAAAAGGTCACGCAGGTAATGAATCAGTTTTATCACAACACCCCAGGAGGCATTTGCGGTAATGACGATATGGGTTCATTGTCATCGTGGTATGTATTAAGCGCAATGGGATTTTACCCGGTTACACCCGGAAGCAATGAATACGCCATTGGCAGTCCGGTTTTCAATAAAATCTCTGTCAATGTCGGAAATGGAAAACAATTCACAATAAAAGCAAACAATGTATCTGCAGAAAATATTTACATCCAATCGGCAACATTAAACGGGCAATTGCTTAATAATACTTTTTTCAGTCATGACGATATAAAAAACGGTGCTGAAATAATTTTTGAGATGGGGCCGGAACCAAATATGAACTGGGTAAAGTAATCTTATAATTTTTAAACTAATTTTGAGAACGAAACTCCAAATTTTTAATAATGGAAGAAGAAAGTGATATAAAGGATTATAATAATCTACCTATTTATAAGAAGTCGGAAGAAATATATGAAGTTGTAGTACGTATCTCTGATTTAATACCCGATGACGACAGCGACCTTGCCTATGTAAAAGGACAGATGATAGGCGATGCAATGATGATACAGGCTAAAATTGCAGGTGCCGAGGCCGCCGATATTTACGACCTTAGAATGGAAAATGCAGCAATTATTCGTAAAGCTGCCCGCGACCTTATGGTTACCAACCACTCGCTCGAAATGTTTGGTTTTAAAGAGGTTGAATATTACGATATCGTCAGAGATTTAATAGAAGAGTTCAGGCTGCTTTTTATCGACTGGGTGGCCGGGTTCGACCAGTGGAACTACATTATCGACCGCTGGGGATTATTTAATCCGCCAGGAGTTGGGCCGCATGACAAAGACCCTGATGATGATATTCCTTTCAATCCTGATGATTTTTTTGAGTGATATGTACTTTCCCCTTGTCTTAAGTGAAGTAAAGTAAGGGCAAACAATTTTTTGCCTGCCCTTATTCCAATTAACTAAACTCTATGCTGATTCTGCACTACTGTAACAACCAAAATTTAGACCACGAACTGTCTTTGCCGTCTTGTGCAGTAAATTCAGTCTCAAACAGATTATTTATTGCTACATTATAATTATCAGTATTCCTGGCAATTTCATTACTGTCATACTGATATCTTAATGGCATTGCATCGCGTTCTCCTTTCGGACCAACAGTTAAATCAGGGAAACCTGTTCTACGCCAATCGCACCACGATTCGTGAGCTACTGTCCAGTTAGCAATCCATTTTTGGGTCATTATCTGCTCTAACGAACCATCGAAACTAACCCTTTCACCAGCCAAGTATGTATCAGCATCTCCTGCATTCCATAAGTCAAAAGAAGCTATTACACCTTTTTCGTACCAATCTTGCTGATTGCCCACCGACCAACCTTTTTGAGCAGCCTCGGCTAATATTAAACAAACCTCGGCATACGAAATCATTCGTGCCTTTAACATTTCTCCTTTGGCCTCTTTGTACATATCGGCAAGTGCAGAATTATGTATATTAAATCCACCCTGAATTGGAGCAGGATTAAGGTTATATGTTTCCCCTTGCCCCACCTGAGACGCAATTGGAATACCTGCATAATCCATTGTGTCTATTAAAATTTTGCCGGCCTCAACATCAGCTACCCATGTGTTTTTATTGTAAATTACCATGTTGTTTGCAGCCATATATTCAGGATGTAAATATCTGACGCCATCAACTACCACATCGTCGCCATAAGCTGTCGAGGTTTTAATCGGGACTCTTACTTTATTAAACCAAACTCCAATTCTTGGATCATTCAATTCTACCAGAATATCCCGGAATCCGGCGCAAAGTTGGATTCTGTTAAAGTTGCTTTCACTGGCATCAAACACAATTGTTGCCGGCCATGAATCACCTGCAAACGAACCAATATAAGCCATTGAAGCATCATCATCGTTCGAAGTAAAGATTGGATATTGTCCGGAATTTGATATTATTTCTTCTATACCTTCTTTGGCAAAATCGGGTAATTTCGTTGATACCCGCATATAATACCTTAACATTAACGAATTTGCCATTTTTCTCCATTTTGCAGGATCTCCACCATATATCAGGTCGGCATTCGCATCAATACCTCTATAAGAAGCTGCAGGTTGAGATAACAGCGTATTGGCATGTTTAAGCTCTTCAATTATTCCCTTGTAAATGGTTTCCTGGGAATCAAATACAGGGAAAAGATCTTCCTGTTCTCCGTCTGGAGCATTCAAGGCAGCATTATACGGAGCCTCTCCCCACGAGTCAGCTATATATCCAAAGTTAAATGCCCTGATGACTGTAGCAATTCCCATCTGGAATTCCATGCCTTCTTCTTCTGCTCTTTTATAAAGATGTTTGGCATTTCGAAGATTGCCGTAATGACCACTCCAGCTACGACTGCCAACCCACTGATATTTATTTAATCCACCGCCCCAGCCACTTTTCTGTACATATTGCATTATGCCTGCCACATCGCCGTTATAATTCATTTTCAGATACGGATCGGCAGTTTGTGAAATGATAGTAGCAACCATAAGGTTTGGTTGAACAGTTTCCGGATCCACACCTTTAGGATTCACATTCAATTCTGTAAGTTGATCTTCGCAAGACACTAATAATACAACTAACAGAACTACAATTAATTTATATATTATATTCATTAATTTCATGATTCTATAATTTTTAAGGTTAGAAACTTACATTTAACTTAATACCAATAGGAACAGACCATGGCGTAACATTGTATCTTTCAATACCCTGCTTAAATTGTATCCCGCTGCCTTGTACTCCGCCTTCTGCCTGGAATGCAGTTTCAGGATCAATATTTATACCTGCTTTTGTCCATAGAATAATATTTCTACTATAAAGCGACAGAGAAGCATTTTGTATACCGAAAGATTTTATTGAACCTAAATCATACGCAACCGAAATCTCTCTTAACTTAATAAAATCTGCGTCAAAAGTTGCATTACGGGTAAAACTCCATCCATAAAAATCCTGATACCTGATTAAAGGTGTTCCCTCTTCACCAAGATGTTCGGCAACCATAATAAAATTACCGTTATCATCATAATATCCTTCCACGCCTGGCATAAATACTCCATCATTTAATGTAATTCCACCCTCTGTATGTTGTAACCCACCTGTTTCTTCTGTTGGGCCACCTACTATTACAAAGAACTCACCATCAGGCGATAAGTAGTTGGCGGCATTATCTCTGAGATACTGAGCCATTTCAGCTCCGCTCATGTCATTAAGCATAAGAGTCTTATCCATCCACCTCTGGGTGTGAAGGTCAGATTCACCATAACGGAATGTTTGAGAAACAAACTGGCCACCAACCCTCCAATCAAAATTAGCGCTAAGTGTCCATTTTTTATAAGAGAGTGTAGTCTGTAATCCTAACATAAAATCAGGATTAAAGTTGCCAATAACCGGAAGTTCAGCGTCAGGATCGTTAATTAAATTTTCCCATTTATTAGAATCTTCCCAACCTTCATCATCTATAATTGGCCATCCGTGATAGGGAGAATCCGGATCGTTAACACGTACAAGTTCCCGATCAACAATCTGCCCAATTTCGTCACCTACTCTTGTTACAGCACCTCCTTTAGCATCGGTCCAAAGTCTTAAATAATTAAAACCTTCAGCCAATTCTTCAATCGTCGTTCTGTTTCTGGAAAAAACAAGGTTTACATCCCAGTTCCAGTCAGTATTACTTACAGGTGTTCCTCCAACCATAAATTCAACTCCTTTACTCGAAATAAGCCCCGCATTAATCTGCTTACTGTTATAACCCGATGAAGGCGGAAGACCTATACTTAATATCTGGTTTTCGTTTTCGGCCTGATAATATGTTCCTTCCACTGTTAAACGGCTGTTATAGAATGCAAGATCTGCACCTATTTCCCATGAAGTTTGGATCTCAGGTTTTAAGTCAGGTAATAACAAAGTACCGGAAGTTCCCAGTCTTGGTTGATTACCCCAGGCACCTGCATTACCCATAGATGCCATAAGCCGGTAAGGATCAGTATCGTTACCTACCATTGCCCAGCCTCCACGGAGTTTTGCAAGGGAAACCTTATTACCCAAATCGACTAAGTTGTTGAAAAGTATACTTACTGATGCTGATGGATAGAAATAAGAACGGTTTTCGGCCGGCAACGTACTTGACCAGTCGTTTCTTGCCGTTAAATCCAGATAGACAGCATCTTTATATCCTACTGATGCCAAAGCGTAAAGGCTGTAAATTGCTTTTTCGCTGTAGCCTGAATTGTAAGTTAAATTATCCGGAGTGATATTGACAACAGAGAATACATTGGGCACAATTAAACCTGATCCACCTCTTTTCGATTGGGTTTGATGACTGGAAGAATATTTGTACATATAATTACCACCGGCAGATGCAGAAAAATTAATATCATCAACGGTTTTATTCCAGGCAAATAAAAAATCAGCATTTTGTTCTCTGCTGTACATGTTTAATATACCGTAAAAACCATTAGGTTCTTTTGAATAACTTGGAGCTATTTTTGTTTCACGTTGTTCGTTTAACTGATCGTGAGTATAACGAACCATTGCACTCCAATCAGTGTTTATCTGCCAGTCTGCTTTTGCATTACCATATACTCTGTCTCTTCGGAATGAATTATTTACTTCGTTTGCGATAAAGAACGGATTATTCATCATATCGTCTACTCCGTAAGTTCCGTCGCTGTTTACTACCAGGTTGTACGGAGCCCGTTGTTGCAGCCCTTCCTGTCCCGGCACCCAGTAATCTCTCATATCTTCTATATCAAGATGAGAGTTCATATCATATAAATATTGCAGAGGATTTGCACCGCGGTTTCCTAATGAAGGGCGGTTGTCGGCTCCTGATACCGCAATATTCAAACTTGAACTTACAGTAATATTATCAACAAGTTTTACAGAAGAGTTCAAACTAATTGAGTTCCTGTGTATGTCACTGTTTGGAACTATTCCTTTATTCTGCATATTGTTATACGATAACCTGTAATTAACTTTTTCGCTGGCATCGGTTATAGTAACACCGTTTGTTGTTGTATATCCGGTTTCAAAGAACTTCTTATAGTTATCGGGATGCGATACCAACGGACGCGCTGTAAGTTCCCCTGCTTCATTAAAATAAGGCCACTGATATGCCATCATACCTTTGTCTAACTCAGGACCAACCCAGTATGAATCACCAGCCGGAACAGAAAAATAATCCAATCCGTTATTGGGGCGGTTATCATGAGTATAAGGACGTTTTCCATTAGCCATCATAGTATGTTTTTCAAGATATTTATAAGGATTCTCAATAACGGTATTGGTAGTTATGGTAATTCCCAGTCCTTTACTCTTTCTTCCCGACTTTGTAATAATAAGAACGACACCATTACCGGCTCTTGAACCGTACAATGCAGCTGCACTTGGCCCCTTTAATACAGACACACTCTCAATATCTTCTGAATTAATATCAGAAATAGCATTTCCGAAATCAACTTTAGTATCCCTTGCCATCTCCGTAACATTGTTGAGTGTGTTATTCATAGGAATGCCATCAACAACAAACAGTGGCTGATTGTCGCTGGTAAGCGAAGAAGCTCCTCTGATAACCATACTTACAGAAGATCCTGCACCACCGACAGAATTAATCTGAACACCTGCTACTCTTCCTGAGAGAGCATTTAATACATTCTCCTGTGCCACTTTTTGAAGGGATTCGCCTTCAACCTCTGCAACAGAATATCCTAACGATTTTTTCTCCCTGGTGATACCCAGTGCAGTAACCACCACATCGTCTAACCCAATGGCAGATGTAGTTAAGGTAACATTAATGGTTGACTGGTTTCCAACCACGATCTCTTGTGTCTCCATTCCAACGAAAGAAAAAACAAGAACAGAAGATTCACCGGGAACAGATATGGAATATTTACCGACATTATCGGTAACAGTACCTTGCGTTGTCCCTTTTATACTCACACTTACTCCTGGTAAAACTTCACCGGATTCATTAGCTACTTCGCCAATTACAGTTTGTTGTGCAATAGCATTTATAGAAAAAAATGCAATCACACAAATTAGTAGAATTTGTAAAATCTTTTTTTTCATAAGGCTTTTAATTTTATAAATAGAAATTATTTCAGATTTAATGGTGTAATTACGATAATTGGTATTAAATGTTTGTGCATCATAATGCGCCGAATAAGAAAATATCCGGTTGGGAGCAGATGAAATCAGGTTAAACTGAATAAAAGACATAGTCAGTCAGTCTACAATTAAGTTAAATCATAGTGTATCAATATTTTATATCAAATAAATTTAGAGAAAAATAGGGAAGCATTGATTTATGGTATTGGTTTTGTTTACTATGTAATTTACGAAAAAAAAATAGAATTTCAATCCT